>JAIRPM010000179.1 GCA_031257075.1 Spirochaetaceae bacterium | reverse complement strand
CCCCCCCCCCCCCCCCCCCCCCCGCCCCCCCCCCCCCCCCCCCCCCCCCCCCCCCCCCAACAGCTCGCGGTTTTATGTTGGTGTCTTGAATGAAAGCGGAGCATGCCGCGCTGTGAATGAAACGCGCGTTCGCGGCGGCAAACGGCGCGGGACTGCCGACAACGGCGAACGCCGCGTTCACCGCCGGGGCATAGCCGAAAACGGCCGCCGCCGGACAAGCACAGGCCGGAACAGGCCGCGCTCCCGCAAAAAAAGCACCCACTGCATAGCGCATACCCCCAATATACCACATGGAAAAAGAATAGTCAAGAAAAGCAAAATCGCCGTTGGGTGTAAAATGGCCTATTGCCAAGCGCGGCAAAAACCGATGACAATACCGGTATGCGTATTTTATTTGCGGGTTCGTCTAAAATCGCCTGCCCATCGCTTGCCGCGCTCGTTGATTTGCAGTTGAAAACAGATTTGTGCGAAGTTGCCGGAATCCTTACCAACCCCGACACCGCAAAAGGTCGCCATGCCCACGCAACCCCGTCGGCGCTCAGTGAAGGCGCAACGCTGCTTTCGGAACGGCTCCACGCGGCAAAAAAGCCGCCTATTCTTCAATTCAAGTACGCTCAGTTGGGCAAAGCAGAAACAGAAAGACTCCATACCGTATGCCGGTACGATATACTCATAAGTTTCGCCTATGGCAAATTTTTTCCGCCGGAATTCCTTGCAAGATTCCCGTTGGGCGGCATCAATATTCATCCATCGCTGCTTCCCAAATACCGGGGCCCGTCCCCGATACAGGCGGCGATTTTGAACGGCGACACTGAAACAGGCATTACCCTGCAACGGCTGGCCGGCCTTATAGATACCGGCGCGATTCTGGCGCAGGAATCTTTCCCTCTCAAGGGGGATGAAACAGGCGGTACGCTTGCCGCTTTTGTCGCGGAACGGGCGGCGGGAATGGTCTGCCGGTGGGTTGCCGATAGGGCCGGAAACCGCGTCTGTGAACGGGCGCAAAACGAGGCGGAAGCGAGTTACTGCGAAAAATCAAACCACGCAAGCCGGAAAATTGATTGGGCGCGGAGCGCCCGCGCTGTTGACGCGCACATTCGCGCGTATGCGCCGGACGAACTGTGCTGGACATGGCATGGGAAACGGGTTTTGTCTGTCTTGGAAGGAAGCGCTCTTAACGGTATACTGGGGAAAACACCGGGCGCTGTAGTTGGCGTGGACAAAGACCATGGCATTCTGATTCAATGCGGGGACGGGATTTATGCCGCCCGCGTTCTTCAGTATCAGGCAAAAAAAGCGCTCGATTTCCGTTCTTTTTTGAATGGGGCAAAAAAATTTATAGGGACACAGTTAGGCTGATATGAATTTACGCATAGCGGGCAACCTTGACGAATCGAAATTCGCCGGCAAAACAGGCGTTTTTTTACTGACGGCTGCCGTTTTAATCCTCCTTATGGCGATAGTGGCCGCCGCCGCTTTCCTTTTGAGCGTGCGCGGCCCTGAACAAACGATGGTGCCCAACGTAACGGGTAAAGATATCATCGAAGCGTTGATAGAGATGCAGCAAAAAGAACTGTACCCGCGTATTCAACTGCGGTTTTCGCAGTCATCGCAGGATAAAAACAAAATTTTGGAACAAGACCCGCATCCCGGCGCTATTGTCAAAGCGGGCCGGCGTATACGGCTTGTGGTAAGCCAGGGCGTGCAAGTCAGCCGCATTGAAAACTATGTCGGCCGGACGCTTGCCGATGTTCAAACTGAATTCAGTACCCTTATTTCCGGCGGGGACGCGCCCCTCCTTTCAATAAAAGAACCGGTAATGTTTGAAGAATCCTCCAAGGATGCCGGCACCATTCTTGAACAAACGCCCGCGCCCGGAACGGGTATTTCCGGGCCGGCGGCGTTGAGTTTTGTTGTAAGCCGCGGCAAGGACGAAGGCGCGGTTATGCCGACGCTTATCGGTTTGGACGTTGACGCGGCGCTGGCGGAAATTAACAATGCCGGCATTCAGGCGCGGTTTGCCGTGCGGGACGCAAGCGCCCGCCAAACGCCCGGAACGGTCGTTTCGCAAAACCCGGCCGGCGGCATCATCATAGCAAAAAACACCCCTGCCGAAATTACTGTTGCCGCCCCGGCCGGCGGGCAACTGGCCGAAGACGAGGTATTCCTCCTCTTTACCCGCGACCTGCCTGCCCACCCGTTTCCGGTTGCGACCACACTTGAAATCCTGAACGCGGACGGCAGCCGCACGCAACTGGCCGAAATGAACCACCTCGGCGGCCAATTTGCCTTTCCCTGCCGCGTGAAACGGGGCGGCGCCCTCATACTTTCGATGCTCGGCTCGGAAGTTTACCGGCAGCCTGTGGATTAAACGGCAAGCGCCGGGGCGCTGCCGCCGGGGGCTTGCATAAAAAAAAACGCCGGTATACTGTTACACCGGACGAGGAGATAAGCGGCAGCGATGAACGATAGAGTTGTTCTTAAAGCGAAAGACATTGACGGCTATTTAACAGATGATGATATAAAAATTATTGATGAATTAAAAAAAATGTACTATTCCCAAATGCCCCATATTCACAATTTGCCGGTAATGGAAGATATGCGGAATTTAATTGCTTTATATAATCAAATCGGCGAAAAAATGAAGGAAGTATGCAAAGCAAACAATCAAATCCATATTTATTCTTTTGAGATGCCCGATGAAATGCATGGCGAAGTATCACGGCTTATCGCAAAACTGCGGAATACGGAAACATACGGGCATCAGGAATATATTTATTATACGCAGCGCGGTTATGAAATGCTGTTCAACTTTGTTTGGGGAACTTCGCTGCAGCATGACAAAACGCATTTTTTAATTGAAACACCAGTAAACATTCCTTTTGTAAATTACGCGATACACAAAATTCCCAACATTGATACCTTGATAGAAAACACCGTTATGTGCGTTATGCTGCGGGGAGCGCTGCTTCCGTCTATGATTGTAAGCAAAGAAATTCAGGAATGGCATTCAAACGGATATATAACGCCGTTTGCTCTTTTCAAAATTAAACGCGATGAAACAAAAAACCAGGAAAACATGGAATATATACTTGATTTGAAAAAATCCTATTTCAAATTGGATGACATGGACGGCAAAGATTTAATCTTTTGCGACCCTATGAACGCTACCGGCGGCAGCATTATTGCGACAGTACGTTTTCTGGAAGAACAAAACATAAAGCCGCGTTCTATTACCTTTTTGAACATCATCGCGGCGCTGCCGGGCGCGCTGCGTGTTGTACGCGCCATCCCCAATGTCCGGGTGTACAGCCTCTGGATGGACCCTTGTTTGAATGATTTAGCCTATATACTGCCCGGTTTGGGCGACTTTGGCGACCGGTTGAACCGCAAGGACAAAGACAACGACCCCCGCAATCTGATACGGCTTGTTGCCGATTACGGGCACAATGTCGCAAAGTTGTATAAATGGCAAATTCGGGAAATAGAGCATACTATTTTCCAATGATAAAGGCTGTCTTTTTAGACAGCCTTTTTTTTTGCAACGCTGATTGCGCCATGCTTCAATTGTTAATGAATGGCGAATCGGTGCTGCCTTGGACTTTTTAGGAAACAGCGGGTTTGCCGGCTGCCGGCTTTAACCTGCGTTTTCTTGGAAAATTTTGTTGTATAACTCAGGAGGAAAAATGAGTACACACATTAGTTACATGCCGGAAGAAAGGCCGCCTTTGAAAAAGTGGGTGCCGCTTAGTATCCAGAATGTCTTTGCGATGTTCGGCGCGACCATTCTGGTGCCGATTCTGGTAGGGCTGTCCCCGTCAACGGCGCTCTTCACGGCAGGAACAGGAACGCTTTTGTACATTCTTGTAACAAAAGCGAAAGTGCCTATTTTCTTAGGCTCGTCGTTTGCGTTCATACCGCCGCTTATAGCGGTGAGCGCGTCTTACGGAATGCCGTACGCAATGGGCGGCGCGCTTGCCGCGGGGCTGTTCTACTGCCTCATTGCCGGCATTATCGCGTTTACGGGGCTTGCATGGCTTGACCGCGCGCTGCCGCCGGTTGTCATAGGCTCGGTAATTGTCTGTATCGGCTTAAACCTGACGCCTACGGCAATAGGCATGGCTATGAACAGGCCGGACGGCCAATACAGCCTTGTCTATCTTTCGATAGCGGCGGTTACGCTTGCGGCAACGGTAATTACCAACACGTGCTTCAAGGGGTTTTTTAGCATTATTCCAATTTTAATCGGGCTTATCGCCGGCTATCTCTTTACGCTGATTATGGGGCTGCTTTTTCCGGCGTATCACATTATCAATTTTGATATTATAAAAGATGCCGCGTGGTTTGGTTTTCCGGTGTTTCAAATTCCGAAGTTTAACGGCGTTGTCATTCTCACGTTTATCATCGTATCTATTGCGACAATATGCGAACATTTAGGCGATACGCTTACGATTAGCAAAGTTGTGGGGCGCGATTTTTACAAAGACCCCGGCGTTCACAAGACGCTGATAGGCGACGGCTTGGCGACATCCTGGGCGGCGTTCTGGGGCGGGCCGCCAAACACCACGTATGGTGAAAACATTGCGACTGCGGCTCTTACCCGTGTCTACAGCGTATGGGTAACAGGCGGCGCGGCGGTCATTGCCATCGTGTTGTCGTTTCTGCAAAAGTTTAGCGCGCTGATTCAAACAATACCTACGCCCGTACTTGGCGGCATATCAATGCTCCTTTTCGGAACAATAGCCTCATCGGGATTACGCGCCATTGTAGAAAGCGGCGTGGACTTCAAAGACAAACGCAACCTTACCATTGCTTCGGTTATACTCTGCGTAGGAATAGGCGGCGGTAAACTCGCGTTTGAATTCACAGGCGGCCTCCAGTTCCAATTGGCCGGAGTAGCGCTCGCCACAGTCGCGGGCATCGTACTCAACCTGCTGCTTCCCAAAACAAAGGACTAAGCGGCAGCGGCAGCGGCACCGGCCGGTGCCGCTGCCGCCGCCGTGCAACTAAAAGGAAAGGAACCGCTGCTTTAGGGGATAAGGGCTGAAACGAGAGGCCCCCATGGGCCTTTCCGGCCGGCGTTTTCTACCTGGGCTGCCATATAACAGGTTTTGCCGGAATCCCCGAAGCTGAATTCAATCACGTCTTTTTTCCGTTTGGTGAAGAATGATTTGCGCAAATCATCGGGGTTTTCGGGCGCGGTTTCCCCGGCTGCGGCTATGCTGTACCAGATACGGTAGCCTTTGTTCGCCGGGTCTTCCGGGTTGCCGGTAACGTAGGCGATTCGGACACCGAGTTCGTGCCGGCCTACAAGGTAGGTTTCGACCGTTACCTGCGCTGTGGGGTCGCCGCTGTGGGTTATGGTGCTGTCTCTGGGGTGCAGCCCCAACGCGACAAAATCAGCGGGCAAAAGCGGCGGGTCTAAAAAATACCTGCGTTTCATATCCCGCATAGCGGCCGTGAGCGCGTCAAATGCCGTCCGGCACTGCGCTGTTGCTACCGGCGTGCGGGTAGTTTCGTTTTTGGCGGCCGCAAGCGCGGTTTCGGCCGCCTGAACAAGGCCGTCCAACTGCTGAAGGGCGGTTTGGGTTATGCTCCATGCGGCGGCTTTCGGCCCCGTAACGGTTTGCCAGTCTTTGGCCATCGCAAGAACCCCGTCCCGTGTGCCGGGCAGCCAGTCTGATTTTTGACTCATAGTGTATCACTCCCGTTTAGAGAAAATGGTTTATTCTGGAAAGAAAATGCCGCATTCTGGAAAGAAAGCGGCGCATTCTGGAAAGAAAATGCCGCGTTCTGGAAAGAAAACGGCGCATTCTGGAAAGAAAATGCCGCGTTCTGGAAAGAAAATGCCGTATTCTGGAAAGAAAATACCGCGTTCTGGAAAGAAAATGCCGTATTCTGGAAAGAAAATGCCGTATTCTGGAAAGAAAACGCCGCGTTCTGGAAAGAAAGCGGCGCATTTTGAAAAGAAAGCGGGGCGCTCATGACCGTGAACACCCCGCTTTTGGAAGAAACCGCCGCATTTTGAAGATAACCCGCCGCATTCTGAAAAGAACACAGCCGGTTTTGGAAAGGAAACGCAGCGTTCTCTGTCAAAAACATAACACTATTATAACAGAGAATGTTTTTTTTGGCAAGAGGATGCGCGGTTTCATTGTTCCTGATACATTCCGGCCTACTTTACGTGTCCGGGCTTTTCGTTTATACTGGAAGTATGGGTATACGCGGAGAGCTTTTTTCAAGCAAAGTATTATTAAGAAGCCGGTCTTATTTTTTCAATATAAAAGAGAACCGGAACGGCGACCTGTATTTCAATATTGTTGAAAGCAAAAACAGAGACGGTAATGGTTTTGAACGCCAATCGGTAATTGTTTTTGAAGAAGATTTGCAGGAATTTTTGAAAGGTTTCGACGAAACGCTCAAGGTTTTCGAAAAGGAAACACGTGGGCGCCATCGGCAAGGCGGTTATGGCAAGCAGCCTTCCTATGAAAACATGGACGGCCCCGACGGCGAACCGGATACAGGCTACAAAAAGGATTTCACACCAAGGAAAAATCAATATTAGCCTTGACAGGCCGCTTGCGCAGCGTTCTGGCCGCGCCGCACAAGGAGGAGGAATGGAGGAGATGCTATGGCTTTTGGGTTGACCGCCTATCCGGTTAGTTACAGGGCGCATTTTCAGGACAAATCGTGGAACGAGGAATACCTGGAAAAAGCGCCTATTACGGGCGCGGAAGAAGCGCGCTTGAGCGCGGAAGAACGCGAAGCAATTTACCGTGAGCGCAATTCGTATCCCGACATGCCGCTTACCAGTTACACAACCCAGTATGGGCTTGCCGTATTCGAGGGGCTCAAAGCGCTGCCGCAGAAAGACGGCGGGCTTGCCATCTTCCGCCCCGATTGCAATGCGCGGCGGTTTTGCAATTCGATGAGAGGCATCTATATGCCGGCCTTCCCCGAAGATATGTTTGTCAAGGCCGTACTGGAAACGGTGCGCCGCAACCAAAAGATGGGGCATACCCTTGCCTACGACCCGCTCTGGGGAAAAGACCATTTCCTAAGCGCCGCTTCCCTTTACATACGCCCCTACGCCTACAGCGAAGGCGGAATCGGTGTCAACATAAGCCGCGAACCGTGGGTCATCATCCAATGCTCGCCCGTAACGGCCTATTTTTCGCCGGGGTTGGACGGCGCGGTTGTAAGCGAGCGCATACGCGCCACGCCCAATGGCACGGGAGCGCTGAAG
Source organism: Spirochaetaceae bacterium (assembly GCA_031257075.1). Taxonomy (GTDB): domain Bacteria; phylum Spirochaetota; class Spirochaetia; order Treponematales; family Breznakiellaceae; genus JAIROZ01. Next base: position 5 of record JAIRPM010000179.1, on the reverse strand, counting down.
GTCGC
>JAIRPM010000160.1 GCA_031257075.1 Spirochaetaceae bacterium | reverse complement strand
AAGAATGCCGGAGAATGGATGGCATTTGCCACATTGCGCGACTTTAACGGCGAGGTTGACCTTACATTTTTTAGTGCCGTTTGGGAAAAATGCAAACTCAAAATTGACGAAAAGAAGATTGTCGCGCTGAAAGGCCGTATAAACCGCTACAACGGCAAAACGAGTTTCAAGGTGAGCCGCGTTTTAAGCATGGATCATCTTGAGCGGGCGGTGGGGAATGATGCCCCAACTTCTTCTTCAGCGCCGGAGCGTTCTGACCCGGCGAATACTGCGGTGTGTGAGCCGGCAGATGCCGGCTCCTATACTACGGAGGAATCGGCCGTTGCGCCCTCTGCCGAAGCGGAAACAAGCGCTGTTTTTACTGATAGCGAAGTGCATATACGGCTGCGGAACGGTTTTGCCGGCATGGAAACAAGTTTGTTTGCGTTACGGGATGCGCTGCTGCTTTATGCGGGAGCCTGCGTTGTGTTTATTCATATACCGCAGGGAAGCCGCGAAGTGGTGATTCGGCCTATCTTCCGCGCCAACGCCGCCGCCGCCGACAAACTCCGCGCCCTTGCCGCTGTTGCGGATGTGTGGTTTAAATGAAACGTTGTGAGGTATAATTCTATTATACAATGGATAACTTGGCGCAGTTAGCCGGTATGTCCGGCAATGTAAATAATATTGATGCCTGTCTCTATGACAAATACAATGTCAAACGCGGTTTGCGAAACGCGGATGGTACCGGCGTACTGGTAGGCCTAACCAATGTGGGCGAAGTACATGGTTACATGGTCAGTGAAGGTGAAAAAATAGCCATAGACGGCAAACTTTTTTACCGGGGTATTGATGTAGAAGACATAGTTCACCATGCCGAAGAGGAGAACCGTTACGGGTTCGAAGAAACAATATATCTTCTCCTTTTTGGCGAACTCCCTACACAGGAACAACTTGATATCTTTTGCGGCCGTCTTGCGAGCCTTCGCGCCCTGCCGGCCAACTTTGCCGAAGACGTTATTATGAAACATCCTTCGCGGAACATTATGAACGAACTTTGCCATTCGGTGCTTTCGCTGTATTCGCAGGATGAGCAGGCGGAAGACTTTAGCGCTGAAAATCTGATTCGGCAAAGCCTTGAACTGATAAGCCGGTTCCCGACGATAGCCGCTTATGCATACCGTTCCAAACGGCATTATTTTGACAAACAGAGTCTTATAATTCATCAATTAAGAGACGGGCGTTATACCGCTGAAACGATACTTTCACTTGTCCGCCGCGATCAGCAATTTACGCGGCTGGAGGCTGAAACCCTTGACCTTGCGCTCATCCTCCATGCGGAGCATGGCGGAGGCAACAATTCGACTTTTGCTGTGCATCTGGTGAGTTCTGCCGAAACTGATACCTATTCGGCAATTGCAGCCGGCCTCTGTTCATTGAAGGGATTTAAGCATGGCGGCGCTAATGCAAAAGTTATGGGTATGATGAAAGACATAAAGCGCAATGTAAAGGATTGGAACGATGACGATGAAGTAGGCGCATACCTTGAAAAATTGCTGCGCGGCGAAGTTTACGACCGCTCAGGACTTATTTATGGAATAGGGCATGCGGTGTATACTAGGAGCGATCCGCGCATGCTGCTTTTACGTGATAAAGCGGCTAAACTTGCGCTGGAAAAAAAATGTGAACGGGAATTCCAGTTGTATACGGTGGTTGAAAGGCTTGCGCCCAAATTGATAAAGAAAATCAAAAACATCAACAAAGACATTTGCCCCAATGTTGATTTGTATTCCGGATTTGTGTACAAAATGCTTGATATTCCTGCCGATCTCTACACGCCGCTTTTTGCGGTGAGCCGTGTCGCGGGTTGGTGCGCCCACCGTCTGGAAGAAATCATTGCCGGCGCGCGTATTATACGCCCTGCCTATAAGTGTGTACAGGCGCACAAAGAATACGTACCTCTTGACAAAAGATAGACGGTTGTCAAAAGTTTTCAAGGCTGCCGGTTGTCTATATAGTTTTCAATAAACGAAGTGCCAAATTTACCTGCCCGAAACACAGGATGATTTATGATGAGCCGTTGTTCTTCAATATTGGTTTTAATGCCTTCGATGACCAGTTCATCAAGCGCGCGGTTCATACGGGCAAGGGCGCGTTCACGAGCGCCGGAAGATGACGTGTCATAAGTTATGAGTTTAGCAACCATTGAATCATAATAGGGCGGGACAGCGCAGCCTTCATATAAAAATGAATCAAAACGGACACCGGGGCCGCCCGGCACGGTAAGCGCGGTAACACATCCCGGTGAAAGCGCGTTGATACGGCATTCGATGGCTGCTCCGGTAAGCCGTACATCTTGGGGGGTAAAACTAAGCGAACCCGTTGTACAGGCGGTAATTTGCTCACGAATAATGTCAATACCGCTTACCAGTTCGCTTACCGGATGCTCAACTTGAATGCGGGCATTTACTTCCATAAAGTAAAATTCAGCGCCGTCCATTAAAAACTCAATAGTCCCCGCCCCGCGGTAGTTAAGGCTGGAAAAAAGATTAACCGCCCCCTCCAGCATCGCTTGGCGTGCCGGGGCAGGGAGAACGGGCGAAGGGCTTTCTTCAATCAATTTTTGACGGTTCCGTTGAACGGTGCAATCCCGCTCGCCAAGAACAGCCACGTTCCCGTTTCCGTCCGCAAGCAGTTGGAGTTCAATATGGCGGGGATTTTCGATATAACGTTCGATGAAAACGCGCCCGTCCGCAAAATTGGCCTCTGCTTCTTTAATGGCCAGCGGCAGGTTTTCAGCAACTTCGGATTTTTTGCGGACAATACGCATTCCTTTTCCGCCGCCGCCCGCCGCTGCTTTGATAATTACCGGAAGGCCAAGAGCGTCTATGGTCTTTTCCGCCGCCGCTATCCCGTTTACCGCATCTTCGGTGCCCGGCGTTATGGGCAGGCCGGCTTTCCGTGCTTCATGTCGGGCGGCTACTTTGTCGCCCAATAGTTTCAGTACATGCCAATCGGGGCCTATAAATACAAGCCCCGCTTCGGAAACAGCGCGGGCAAATTCGGCGTTTTCGGAAAGAAAGCCTACGCCCGGATGTACTGCTTCGCAGCCGGTTTTAACCGCAGCCTGTATTATGTTGTTTTGAACAAGATACGATTCTGCCGAAGGGGGGGGGCCTACACAGACCGCTTCACCGGCCATTTTTACATGAAGGCTGTCGCGGTCGGCGGTAGAATAAATAGCGACCGTTTCTATCCCCATTTCGCGGCAGGCGCGTATAACACGGACAGCAATTTCGCCGCGATTGGCGATTAAAACTTTCACTTCTTCCGGGAGACTGCTATTGTCGCCTGAGAAATTGCGGTGGAAATGGCAC
>JAIRPM010000159.1 GCA_031257075.1 Spirochaetaceae bacterium | reverse complement strand
AGTATGTAGAATTGGGCGCTAACCCGGAATCTGTGTAAGAATTGACATCGCTAGTTGCCGTGTAAGTATACACCCCATTGGCGGTGCCGGAACGGTAAACCTTGTACCCAGCCGCACCTTCAAATACATCCCACGAAAGAGTTATCTCGCTCGCGCTTGCGCCGGAAAACAAAAGCCCCGTTGGGGCGGTAATATCGACATCTTCGCCGCCGCTTCCAGCGTTTTTGGTCGTGCCTTTTACAGCCTCCGATTGGGCGGTCTCGGCAGTACCTTTTATCGCGGAAACCTTATACCAAAAACTGGTATCGGGCGGCAAGCCGGAAACTGTATAGGCATTGCCTTCGATGGACCCCGCTTCGGCAAAATCTCCGTCCTCGCTAGAGGCATGGTAGACCTTGTAACCGGAGGCTCCGGCAGAGACGCTCCATCCAAGGCTTATCGAATCAACCGTTTCGTCCGTAACGGTAAGCCCGGCCGGAGCGGCATTTGCATCCGATCTGCCGCCTGTCGGGGTGTCTATCGGCGTTTGACAGCCGCTCATCGCAAGAACCATAGCGCCGGCAAACGCGAGTCCTGCTACCGTAAAAAATGCTATCCTTCTCTTGGTATTCATAAAAACTCCTTCTAGATGACGCGAAAAATCAGTGTTTCTGTAAAATTATCTTTGATATTTCAAAGGTTGCTTCATATTACAAGGATATTTCAAAGAAATCAAGTGGTTGTCTTTGATATTTCATTAAATTTTTTATTATGAAGGCAAGCACCTTTAGGGAAAATTTGCGGGCGGAACTCGATTTTCAGTCTATCAAGATTAAGGAATTAAGCGAAAAAACAGGTATTCCGGTGGCATCTCTCGACTGTTATCTTGGAGCGCGGTCTACTATGCCTTCCGCCGATGCCGCCGTCAAAATTGCCGCCGCGCTGGGAGTGTCGGTTGAATACCTCGTGCTAGGCGCGGAAAATCCTGACGGCGGCGGTTTTTCGTGTATTAAGCCTGAATTTCGCACTCTTATTGCCGAAATCGAGGGACTTGAACGGCAAAAACTGCATATTCTCCAAAATTTGGCAAAAGATTTGAAAAACTTATGATTGAGGGCGGGGCATGGGCACCGGCGAGAGCAGAGTCCATTGCCGGTTTTACCCGGTGAGGGTATAATGGGGCATGGCTTTACGAATTTTAATACCCAAAGGGCGCATTTACAACAATATCGCGGCGCTTTTTAACGATGCGGGCTTTCAAATCAGCCTGACAGACAGAACGTACCGCCCCCGCGTATCCGCGGATTGGATAGACGCAAAAATTATGAAACCTCAGAATGTGGGCGACCTTTTGGAATTAGGCAGTCATGATGCGGGATTTACCGGCGCGGACTGGATAGAAGAAAGCGGCGCCGATGTAGAAACCATCCTTGATTTAGGCTTTGACAAAGTACGGATTGTTGCCGCAATTCCCGCCGAATGCGATTTGGAAACGCTCCATAAAAAACATATTGTTGCTGCGACCGAATATGTCAATATAGCGCGGAATTATTTACATTCGAAAAACTATGATTTCAAAATTGTACGCACATACGGCGCTACCGAAGTGTTTCCTCCTGATGATGCCGATATGATTATTGATAATACTTCGACAGGGCAAACCCTGCACGATAACGGCCTTGTAATAATTGATACATTGCTGCACTCATCAACATTATTCGTAGCATCAAAAGAAGCAATGCGCAGTCATGAAAAACGCGGACGTATCGAAGAACTAGCCATGCTTTTTAAGGCGGTACTTGATGCGCGTGAACGTACCATGCTGGAAATGAATGTAAACGAAGACAACTACAAAGCGCTTGTCGCCGCGCTGCCGGCTATGCGCAGCCCTACTGTTTCACCATTGTACAATAACGGCAAAGAAAACGGATATGCTATCAAAATAGCAATAAAACGAAATGAAGTATCGGCGCTTATACCGCGTTTGAAACAATTAGGAGCGGCTGATATCGTTGAATATGATTTACGGAAAGTAATGCCATGAGCGTACAAAAAAATAAAAAATCGATTTTGGGCGCCTTGTTAAATCAGCAGCAGCAAAAAGATACCGTGCAGAATACCCCTCCAAAAGGTATTTATAAAATTGAAGGCACGGTAAAAAATTACTCTTGGGGCTCGCCGGTATTGCTGCCTGAATTGCTCAATATTCCCAATCCTGACCAAAAGCCTTTTGCCGAACTGTGGCTCGGCACCCATGCGGGCGGCATTTCACACCTGACGGACGGCGGCCTTTTAGACACCCTTATCGGCAGTAAAAGCGGTTTTTTTCTGGGGACCGCCGCCTGCGCGCCTGATGATTCGCGGCTGCCTTTTTTGATGAAAGTACTTGCCGCCGAAAAACCGCTGTCGTTGCAGGCGCACCCGGGCTGGGAACAGGCGCGTATCGGTTATGCAAGAGAAAACGCGCTGGGAATACCTTTTGACGCGCCTGACCGTAATTACAAAGACCCCCATCCCAAGCCGGAAATTATATGCGCGCTTACTCAGTTTACCGCGCTCTGCGGATTTCGGCCTCTAAGCGAAATTAAAAAAATGCTGAACATTTTTGGCTGCCCGTTTTTGGCAAGCCTTGTTCCGGTATTGAATTCGGACGCATCCGAAAAAAATATATATATGTCTTTTTTGCAGACATTGTTTTCATTTTCTGACGATTTGCGCGAAGCACTCTGCGGATATATAATGCGCTATGCTCAAAATTTAATACTACGCCACAGCGAGCATACGGCTGTTTGGAAAATGATTCTTTCTTTTGCTGAAGCATACCCGTCAGACCCGGCCGTTATCGCACCGCTCTATCTGAATATAATCAGCCTTGAACCGGGTGAGGCTTTTTTTGTACCTGCCGGCATACTTCACTCGTATGTCCGGGGCCTTGGCATAGAACTAATGGGCGCTTCGGACAATGTACTCCGCGGCGGTTTGACATCTAAGTATGTAGACCCGCGGGAATTGGTTTCGGTTTTGCATGCCGCGCCTTTCTGTCCCGAAAAAATAATACCATCGGCGGATACGACGCAGCAAAACGCTTGTTACAGTTATGCCGCCGAAGCGCCGTTTACGCTCTCCGTAATGAATGTCAAGGCCAAACAGGTAGGATTCCCTCTGAACGGGCCGGCGCTGGCCTTTGTTTGCAAAGGCACCGTTTTGTTAAACGCGCGTGAGGGCAGGGAAACACTCACTTTGAAACAGGGGGAAAGCGCCTTTATCGCGGCAGGCGAGCCGCGCAGCGGGATGAATTTGCGTTCTGAATTTACAGACACTGCTGTACTCTATCTCGCATCGCTTACAAAACCGGTATGACCTATTTAACAGGCTTTCATGCGATAGAAGAACGGATAAAATCCGGCAAACGCACAGGCGCTCTCCTTGTTGCTAAAACAGGCCCGCGGGGGCGGAATGTTACGGAATTGGCGCAAAAAAACGGCATAGCGCTGCAACGTACCGGCCAGCACGAACTCGATGCGCGGGCGCCGGGAAACCGGGGGGTAGCGCTGGAAGTGGACGAACCTGTCCGGCCTGATTTTGCGGATTTAGAAGGCTTTTTGGCAGCCCTTGACGCGGAAGCCGGCGCTCTCGTTATAGTGCTGGACGAAATAACCGACCCGCATAACTATGGGGCCATTCTTCGCTGTGCTGACCAGTTTGGCGCAGACCTTGTCGTAAGCCGCAGCCGGCGCAGCGCCAAAAATGCCGACATTATTGGCAGAACGTCCGCAGGCGCTGCCTCATGGGTTCCGCAAGCGGAAGAAACCAATTTGCCACGCGCCCTTGAACAGTTGAAACAAGCCGGTTTTTGGGTTTATGGCGCGGACATGGCAGGAGAATCTCTCTACGGAAAAGAATTGAGCGGCAAAACGGCGCTTGTTTTGGGCGGCGAAAGCGGTTTATCACGCCTTCTCAAAGCATCCTGCGATGCCCTCCTGTCTATTCCGTCATACGGCAAAATCGATTCGCTTAACGTTTCCGTAGCGGCGGGCGTATTTCTCTACGAAATACGGAAACAGCGGGCGCTGCGAATGTAAGCCCGCGGCGGAGAACCGGCATGGCTTTTATTCAATTTACCGGCGTATCGGTTGCGTTTGGTGACCGGGATGTACTCAAAAACGTAAGCCTTCGGCTGAAATCCGGCGATAAAGCCGCTCTCTGCGGAGTAAACGGCGCCGGCAAATCAACGCTGCTCAAAATTATAGCGGGCATTATCGAACCGGACTCAGGCGAGCGGGCATTGGAAAAAGGAAGCAGGCTTGCTTATTTACCACAGGAATTGGGAATTGGTTTAGGCAGCGCTGAGAACAGAATTGCAGCCGGTAAGCCGCTTACCCTTTATGAGGAATTAGATTCCGTATTTGAAGAATGGCGTGCGCTGGAACGCCGGCTTGATGCGGTGCGTGATGAATTGGCCGTATCAACCGGAGCCGGAGCAAAGCCGGAATCGCTTCTTGCTGAACATGACGCGCTCTTTGAACAACTGGAATCTTCCGGCTATCTGCGCCGCGAAAAAGAAATCTACTTTGTCGCAAAAGGGCTTGGCTTTACGGCAGAAGATATGGGCAAACACATAAACGAATTTTCCGGCGGCTGGCAGATGCGTATAGCCTTGTCCAAAACCCTGCTCATGGCCCCGGATATCCTCGTGCTTGATGAACCGACCAATTATCTCGATATCGAAGCGCGGCTCTGGCTTCTCGCGTATCTCAAAGCATTTACCGGCGCTCTCCTTATTGTTTCCCACGACCGCTACTTCCTCGATTCACTTGTCAACGCCGTCTATGAACTTTTTTCCGGCAGTTTGAAACGTTATACCGGCAATTATACCGCCTACGAAAAAACCCGTGCGGTGGAATTGGCCGGCCTTATTGAACGCCGGCGGGCGCAGGAAGCGGAAATTGAACGCCTTACCAAACTGGCCGCGCGTTTCCGTTACAAGGCAAGCAAAGCGTCTTTTGCACAAGAACAACTCAAAAAAATCGACAGAATGGAAAAAATTGAATTGCCGCCCCAACTGCAAAAAATTCATGTTACATTCCCCCCCCTCCCCCATTGCGGCCATCTTGCTTTTACCTTGAAAGATATTGCCAAATCATACGGCGCTTCCCGCATTATTGAAAAATTCGACCTAATGCTCGATGCGGGGGAACGGCTTGTCTGTGTAGGGCCAAACGGCGCGGGCAAATCAACGCTGCTTCGCATCATAGCCGGTGTTGACAGGGATTTTTCAGGCAAAGTACGCTATGGCACCGATGTGAACGCCGGCTATTTTTCACAAGATGCTTCGGAGCGGCTGTGCGGCAGTATTAGCATACTTGACTACCTTAAACAGCGCCTCCCGCAAACCGCGCCTCGCGATTCCGCAATCAGAAATATGCTCGGCTCATTCCTCTTTTGCGGCGATGATGTGTACAAACCGCTCGATGTGCTTTCCGGCGGTGAAAAAACACGCCTTGCCCTCTTGGAACTCCTGCTTCAGTCTTATAATCTTCTTATCTTAGACGAACCCACTAACCACCTTGATATGTATTCCAAAGACGTTCTCCTTGAGGCCCTTATTAAATGGAAAGGTTCCTGCGTTTTCGTTTCTCACGACCGCTCGTTTATGGAAGCGCTTTCCACAAAAACCCTCGAACTCAGGCGCGGTGCCGCGCCGCGCTTGTTTTTGGGTAATTACAGGTACTATATAGAAAAAACAGAATGGGAAGTTTCCAGAGATGCTGAACAGAAGGCGGAGAGTATGAGGCACGAAACAGAAGACAAAACCGGCAGGGAACAGCCGGCATCCTTCTCTCGTGAGCAAAAAAAACAATTACAGGCAGAAGACCGCCGCAGGCGGCGGGAAGAGGATGCGTTGCTGGCGGCTATCGAAACTCTTGAAACGGAAAAGACGGCATTGGAAGATGAACTTGCCCGGCCTGAAATATATACCAACGGCGAAAAATCCCGGTTGGCGCAGCGGAAACTAGAAAGCCTAAACCAGGAACTTGCCGAAAAAGAAGCCGCATGGGAAAAACTTTCCAGAGAGAACGTGATAGCGTAGGTGTTGCCTTAGCAGACCATAATGCCGCTTTCGCCGAGAACGCCTTTGGTAGAAGGGATGCGGCCGGCGGCGCGGGGGTCGATTTCACAGGCTTCGCGGAAGGCGCGGGCGCTCGCTTTGAACAGCGCTTCTATTTTGTGGTGGTCGCTTCTGCCCCGCAGTATGTCGATATGGAGGGCGCAGGCACACGATGAACAAAAGCCTTGCCAGAAATCAGCGATAGTATCTGTCTGAAAAGGACGGGAGCCGCCGCCGGAATCCGCCGATATAAGCGGAATTCCGCTCAATCCGGCATTAAAAACAAGGTAAGCGCGGCCGGAAATATCGCAGGCAGCGCGGGCAAGCGTTTCGTCCATAGGGTAGAGGCAGAAAGCGGCGCGGCGTATACCTTGTTTGCCGCCCAGCGCCCGGGCAAAGGCTTCTCCCAACGCAATGCCGGTATCTTCAACAAGGTGGTGCTGGTCAACATCAAGGTCGCCCCGCGCCCGTATTTCAATATCAAAAAGGCCATGTAACGCGAAAGCATTTAACATATGCGCCATAAAACCGATAGGGTAATCAAGTTTGGCTGTTCCTTCACCGTCCACGTTGAGGCAGACAACAATATCCGTCTCTTTTGTTTTCCGTTTAATTTCCGCAACCCGTGCCATAGGGTAATAATCGCGCCGGTCTGCCCGCCTGTACAAGTAAGCGCCAAGGGAGCACTGATGCGGCAAGCCTAAGAAATCAAGGGCTTGCCAAAGAGTCAATTTAATCAGCGTTGCCCTAGCGCTGCACAGGGGGCTTGGAATAAAAAACAAAGATAGATTATACTAAAAAAGGGAGTGTTGTACATCCCGCAAAATACAAAGATTGCGGCGGGGTAACAAAACAGCACAGACTTTGTTTTGATAAGGACAAGGAATAGTATGGGGAGCGCCCTACCGCCAGACAGAACAGAAGATGAATTGTGGCTTGAGTACCAGGAAACACGGGATTCTAAGTTGCGAGATGCCTTCATTAAACAATATGCGCCTCTTGTAAAGTATGTGGCGGGCAAAGTTGCGCTCGGAATGCCAAAAAATGTGGAATTTGACGACTTGGTCAGTTGCGGCACTTTTGGGCTGATAGACGCTATTGACAAATATAATCCTAAATTGGACATCAAATTTAAGACTTATGCCGTAACCCGCATACGAGGCTCTATTTTTGACGAACTCCGCGCCGCCGATTGGGTGCCGCGTTCAGTGCGCCAGAAAATCCGCGAAGTGGAAGAGGCTGCCGGTACGCTTGAATCTCAATACGGCCGGCCGGCCACCGAAAAAGAAGTAGCCGAATACCTAAAAATGGACGAAGCCGAATTTAATAAAACAATGATGAAAATTTCCAGTACTTCGGTGCTTTCATTGAATGATGTATGGTTTTCCGGCGATGAAAATGACAAAGTCTCCATAGGTGACAGTATCGAAGCGCCAGCCAGCCTCAATCCTGATGTCATTGTTGAACGCGATGAAATTCGGCGTATTGTCATTGATGTTATTAACAATCTTCCCGACAAAGAAAAGAAAATTATGGTGCTTTACCACTACGAAGACCTTACACTCAAAGAAATAGGGCAGGTTTTGGACATAACCGAATCCCGCGTCTCGCAGCTTCATACAAAGGCAATTCAGCGTATTTTGCAGAAACTTACCAATGTCCGTAAAGGGATTATGTAGGGCGCAAGGAGCCAAAAATGCTTGACCTTGACGGACTTGCCGGTATTATCAGAAAGCGCCTAAACGATGACCTTGAAGTAAAATCGGTAGAGGTCGAAATGCCCACACTGGATGATGCCGTGCATGAAGCCGCCTGTATGCTGGGTATACCCATTTATTCGCTTGATTATGAAATTCTTGAACACAAAACGGCTTTTTTAACCTTTGGAAAAAATCTATGCAGAATACGGGGTTATGAGCGTGTTTCTGTAAAACGTAAAAAACGCGAGGAAGAAGAAGCAGCGCAGAAGACGGTCGACGCTGTCAAAGAAGCCGAAGAAATGGAACTCATCGAAGACATGGACGGCGAGATTTTTATCAAACGGCTTGCCAGCGGTATTCATATCAAAGTAACGCCGCCCGAAGGCACCGGCGCGGCAGTCTGCTTGAGCGCCGCAAAAGACGCGCTTGCCGCAGCCAATATCGCAAATTATGACGCTAATGCCGTAAAGGCCGCCGTGGCCAAACAATCCGGCAAATATGTACGTATCGGCGATTATGCAAACAATCCGGCAAACAATGCCGCAATGAGCATCGAGGTAACCGAAGACGAAATGCGCGCGTTCCTGTATGTTAATCCGCCTGGCCCCGGCGGCACGGATATTATGTTTGCCGATATCAAAAATACAATGAAAATGCACGGCGTTACATCCGGGGCCGATGAAGAATTTTTAGAAACTTTTGCGGACAAACCGGTTTACCGTGAGAAAGTATGCATAGCCAAGGGAACTCCGCCGGTCAACGGTATCAATTCGTTTATGCAGTATTTTTTTGAAACTGACCAGAGCAAAATCCGGCTGCGGGAGTCTTCTGACGGCAAGGTCGATTATAAAGAATTGAACATTATCCAGAATGTGCGTGAAAACCAGGTGCTTGCTATTTGGAATAACGCCGAACCGGGCAAAGACGGTTCTACCGTTACCGGCCGCATCCTTATGTCGCAGCCCGGCAAAGAAACCGCGTTTGATATCGGCAACAATGTCCGCAAAGAAGCGGACGGGCGCACCATCGTTGCCGCCATTAGCGGGCAGGTTATGATGGTAAACGGCAAAATTAGTGTGGAGCCTGTACTGGAAATAGCCGGCGATGTCGGGGTGAAAACGGGCAATATTGACTTCAACGGCGCGGTGTTTGTAAAAGGCGATGTTATTGAAGGCTTCAAGATAAAGGCTTCCGGCAGCATTGATATTAACGGAACAATCAACAAAGCGACTGTTGTCGCGGATGGCGATATTATTGTCAAACAGGGAATTTACGGCAAAGAAGGGACTTTTGTCCAATCAGGATGTTCGGTGTGGGCAAAATTCATTGAAAACGGTACTGTCAAATCCGGCAATGTTATCAATGTTACTGACGGTATTATCAATTCGAATGTAGATGCTGCCAAAAAGATTTTTTGTTCAGGAAAACGCGCCAGTATTGTCGGCGGACGGCTCCGGGCATCAGAAGAAATCAGTTGCAAAACGCTGGGCGCGGTTGGCGGTTCGACAGAAACCATCTGTGAAGTAGCCTTTGACCCCGAAAGCCGTTCCCAACTGGAAGCGCTGCAAACGGAACGCGCAACACTTGGCGGGGAATTTGATGAGGTTGCACTCAATGCGCGAACATTAGACAACAACAAAAAAACGCGGGGGTTTTTGCCGGACGACAAAGAAGAAATTTTGCAGGAACTTTTGAAGAAACGTGAAAGCCTGGCCGAGCGCCTGAGAGAAATCGACGAGCAAATCGCCGAACTTCAGCAGCATTTAAGTTCGCTGGTTGTCAACGGCAGGGTTTCCGCATCGGTAAAAGTGTATCCGGGCGTGTGTGTACGCATCCGTGACGCGGAAGAAAAAATCCGTTCTGAATACAAGGCCGTTACTTTTGTTCTTGACCATGGCCTTATTGCTTCTACCAAATATGCCGAACCGGTTGCGGCGCCTGAAAAACCGGAACGGAAATAGGCCGTATGGCTATTACGCCGATAGATTTACAAATGCTGTTTACCCAGATGGACAAAATCGGTAAAGAGCAAGGCGCGGTAAAAGATGGTGCCGCGCTTCACAGAGCGGTTCATGATGAGGTGCAAAACCGGAAAAACGAAGAACGCATGGAAGGCGTTATGGAAGCCGAACAGACCGGTGAGGGGCTTTCCGGCATACATGACCCAAAAGGGCGGCAAGGCGGCGGTCAGAGCAGAGGCGGCACAAAGAATCCTGAACAAAAAAACAGCCGGCCGGTTCCCCCCAAGATGGCGGCTTACCACGACCCTGCGCTCGGTACGAACCTTGATTTGTCCGGTTAGCTGCTAAGGAAGATATGCCCTTTACGCAAAGGCTTGTTTTTTGTAGAATAGAAGTGTTATGAAAAAAACTATTATTGTTTTTATACTGATGTCGCTTGCGTTCGCGGCATTTCCCGCCGACTCGGATACTGTTGCTACAGTAAAACTGGTTAAAACCGAGCCTATTTTTGTAAAACAACTCCGCTCAGAAGTTGAACTTATGGAAAAACTTACCGGGCAAAAACTCACACTGGATGAACGCAAAAAACTCCTTGTTGACAAAATGATACCGGAACGCCTTGTACTGCAGGCGGCGGAACGGGACAAACTGTATGCGGATGAAAAAGCGGTAGAACAGCAGCTTTCCCGCCTCCGCGATGCGCTGTCCCAGCAGCAGCGGCGTCAGGCTACGGATGCCGAATTTGCCGAGGCTATCCGCAAAGAAATGGGAATGGATATTCCGGCCTACCGCGCTGAACTTAAACGGCAGTATATTATTCAGCAGTATGTTCTCAAATACGCGCAGGAAAAAAAGAGCGGCCTTTTGCAGTCAATAAAAGAACCGACCGACAAAGAAATTATCGAATACTACAACGAAAACAAAACAAAAGCGGTGCTTCCCGACACCGCGTACCTCAATATGATACAAATTCCTATAACGGACAACAAAACAAAAGCGAAGGAAAAGGGCGACAAACTTGTCCTTGAAATAGGCGGGAATTCAACAAAGTTCGACCAGGTATCGGTAAGAGGCGCCGCAGGAACGGACGGTTACAGTTCTGGGGGCCCTATGCCCATTCCCCGCAATGCGGAAGCACGGCAAGTGTTTGGCGCTGATTTTATGAATACCATATTTGCTATGAAACTTGGCGATGTATCAAAATTGATTGAAACGCCAAAAGCGTACTATATTGTAAAACTGGTTGACATGCGCGAACAGCATAATATTGCCCTTGATGATGAAATTCAACCGGGCAATGCTATGACTATGCGTGAATACATCAAAGCGGGGCTTACCCAGCAAAAGCAGGCGGAAATAATCAAGAAAATTCAAGATGAACTTGTCGCGGAACTTTCCAAAGGAAATCCGTACTCGATAAACGAAAAGTATATCAACTACTGATGTCGCGGAGAGAAGCCCGGATATTGGCGCTGGAAGCGCTCTATGCCTATGAGGCCGCAAAGCATCCGGTAGAAGAATTGCTGCGGTTCGGCTGGAAAGAACCGGATTCGCTTTCTGAGTCAAAGGAAACAGAGCTTGCTTTTGCGAGGCTGCTTATTTCCGGCGTTGTCAGGAACATAAAAAGAATCGACAAAACCATCAAAAAGCACCTGCAAAACTGGGAATTATCCCGGTTAAAGCGCGTTGACCTTGCGATATTGCGTTTAAGTACATACTCGCTTTTATTCCAGCCCGATATGCCGCCGGGGATTATCATTGATGAAGCGATAGAATTAAGCATGGAGTATAGTACGGATGATTCCTACAAATTTGTAAATGCTGTTTTGGACAGCATCAAAACAAACATAATTCAATATAATGAAACACAAAACAGAACATAAAAAAATTCTTGTACTGGCATCGTTTGAAAAAGGGCGGGGAACCGGCCATCTTGTACGGGCTGGAGCGCTTGTATCAGGGCTGCGGACGCTGGGATGCGATACTTTTCTGTTTGTACAACATTCCGGCATGCGCGCGCTTGATGCTATGGAAATACAAAACCGCATTGTAAGAAACATTCCTCTTATAACAGAAAATGAAATACACAAGCATGACTGGTACTGCGTTATATTTGACCGTTTTGCGACTCCTCCCGCTGAATTTTCCGCTGTATATGCCCAAGCGCCCCTCATTGCTGTTGATGAGGGGGGGGCCTTGCGGGATAGTTTTGATTTTGTAATTGATGCGCTGCCTAATATAGCAGCGCTGCCGCCGGCCAATGCGCTCAGGCCGGATTTGCTGCCCATGCCGCAGGCCCGCAGGCCAGATTTTGCCGGCGGTTTTTTCCCGCATGGAAATTTTTTGATTTCATTTGGCGGTGAAGATTCCGCAAACTTGGGGATACAGGCCGCGTCCGTGCTGCGCAAAGCGCTCCCGGACGCTTCGATAACGCTTGTTTCAAACCGCAAAGACAGCGCTCCGAAAGGGATAACGGCTGTTTCCTATATTGATAATCTGCGTGAAAACCTCGCTTCATTTGACGCGGTTATCACCCATTACGGCATTACCGCCTTTGAAGCCGCCTACGCACGCTGTGCCGTTGCGCTTGTATCACCCTCTCTTTTGCACGAAAAACTTGCGCGGACGGCTGGATTCTTAAGCGCCGGAACAGGAAGCGCCGGAATACAAGCGCTGGAACGGCTTGGAAAAACGCCGGGCTTTTGGGACAATGCGGCGCGTTTGACCCGCGATATAGCGCTGCGGTACTTTGACGCATGCGGCAGTTCTCCCAAAACCCTCGCGGAATATATCAATTTGTTTGATATAACAGTTTTTCGTATATGCCCTGTCTGCGGTAATTTTATAGAACACACGCGAAAAACACGGGCACGTTTTTCCACGCAGACATTTATAGAATGCCCTCATTGTTCAATGTTTATTCAGCATCGTTTTAGCACTCCGCCTATTGAATATGATGAACGGTATTTTTTTGAAATGTATCAAAAACAATACGGAAAAACATATCTTGAAGACTTCCCCCATTTGATTTCGGCGGCAAAGAGCCGGCTTTGTATTATTAAAAAAATAGCATCTAAAAACAAATTCGTACCGGGAACACGCCTTCTTGACATTGGCTGCGCATACGGGGCTTTTTTACAGGCAGCGCATGAAGAAGGTTTCCAAGCCTGCGGCATTGACCCCTCGGCACCGGCTGTTGACTATGTACGCGGCACATTAAACATTCAGGCGTATACCGGTTTTTTCCCGGACGGCATACCGGAGAATATATTTTCCGCAGATACATTTGACTGCGTGAGCATGTGGTTTGTCATTGAACATTTGCGGGATGTTCCGGCGGCATTGTCTAAAGTGAAGGAACTTCTTAAAAGCGGCGGAATTTTTTCATTTTCTACTCCGTCAGGCAGCGGTATATCGGCGCGAAAAGGGCTTGCCGCTTTTCTTGCGAAAAGCCCTGCCGACCATTGGGCTGTTTGGAAGCCCGCCGCCGTCCGCCGGCTGCTGCGCCGTTTTGGATTTACGGTAAAAAAAATACGCATAACAGGCCACCATCCAGAACGCTTTGGCTTGTGCCCCCCCCCTGTTCCCGGCAGTTTTTGGTACAAAGTGATTCTTTTGGCAAGCCGCATTCTGCGGCTTGGCGACACCTTTGAGGTATATGCGGCTTTGCCGGCGGCAAAGCCGGCAGCAAAGCCCACCATGGCTGAAAT
>JAIRPM010000151.1 GCA_031257075.1 Spirochaetaceae bacterium | reverse complement strand
AAAAAACCGAACTGAATAATAGAACCCAACTGGCGCTCTATACGCTCCACGGAGGCTTTGCCCTGTCAAAATTGTCCCGCCGTTACGCCCCAAAAAACACCGCCGCCATTGCCCCCCGCTCCCCAAAAAACGCTAACCGCGAAATGCTACCTAATCCTGCCTTGAAAATCCCAACTACTGGATAAATAAACCGGCAAAAAGTATAATTTGCGGTAATTGCGAAAGAAAGCAGGAATTTAAATTTTATGATAAAAACAAACAAGTACATCCGGTTGATTACGGCATTGTTGCTTTTTACTTTTCAAAAACCGTCGGCAGAAAGCGCAGAAACAATTGCGCCGCCAGATGCCGCGGAATTGGCCGCAAAATCCGCGGTGCTTATGGACGCATCGAGCGGCGCGTATCTCTTTGCCAAAAACCCAGACATGCCGGTGCCGCCCGCATCCCTTGCCAAACTTATGACAATATATGCGGGACAAAAACTGGCGGCTTTGCGGGGAGTTTCACTTGACGAACCTGTCCCGTTGCCGCCGGAAAGTTGGGCGGTAAATCAGCCACCCCGTTCAAGTCTGATGTTTTTGGCTCAGGGGCAAATCGTTACGCTCCGTGAACTTTTTTTAGGGCTTGCTATACCTTCCGGCAATGATGCCGCCGTAGCGGTTGCTTTGCGCTTTGCCCCCAGCATTGCCCAATTTGCGGATGTTATGAACAACGAAGCCGCCCGGCTTGGTTTGAAAAAGACCCGTTTTGTGGAGCCGTCTGGTATTGACGAAAACAATATTACAACGGCGGCTGAATTTGCCCGTTTTTGCCGCGAATATATCAAAGCCTACCCGGAAAATTTGCCCGAGTACCATACGGTGCCGGAATTTGCTTACCCGCAAGCGCATAACCTAAGCGGCAATTTACAGAAAAAGCCGGGAACCATTAAACAAGTCAATCATATAAGTATTTTAAATTCATACCCCGGCGCTGACGGTTTGAAAACAGGCTATATTGATGAGTCCGGCTATAATCTTGCTGCCACCGCTCTGCGGGATGGTACCCGTTACATTGCTGTTATTCTAGGCGTTCCCGCCGAACTAGGCCCCCGCTGGGGAGACCGCGCCCGTACCGAAGATGCCCGTAAACTTTTCGACTATGGTTTTTCCAATTTTAGAACATTGCGCGTTACGCTGCCCCCTATCCGTGACGCAAAAATTTGGAAAGGCCGTCAAAACCGTCTGCCTGTACGCCCCGCTCTTTTGACGGATGCCGGGATGGCTGCTGCTATTAACAATGGCGCGGAATTATCTGTTACAATTCCCAAGGAGCGCGGTGATGATGTCCGCATAGAAACAACCTACATTGCCGGTTTATGTGCCCCGCTTGCCGCCGGCATGAAAACCGGCGCTCTTGTTCTTAGCGATAGCGCCGGCGTACTGGCAACTATTAGCCTTTTGGGGCAGGAGGACATTCAGCGCGCCGGAGCGATAAAACGTTTTTTTCATTCTCTAGCGATGTTTTTCAGAGGGATTAAAGCGCTTCCGCCTGTTCAAAACGGATAAAGTTACGGCTGCGATATCTTTCTTATACGGTATTGTGAGGGCGGCGCTTTTTCAACGGAACCGGCGGCTGCGGAAAAAACGTTGCAGGCTAAGAGCGGTATCTTCATCGGTAGAAATTTCCACTTCGGCTGCGCCCTGCGCTTTGCAGATAGCCGCCCAAAGTTGCCTTCGTTCTTTGTGCCAATCCTGCCATGACAGCCGCCATGACAAAGAATTGGAAGCGGCAAGTACCGATGCGCTCGTTTCAGCATCCATTATTGGAATAAGCCCGGCGGATGGGAAATTTTCCTCGATGGGGTCTTTTATACGAATCGCGATGCAATCATGCTTTGAACAGAGCGCGCCAAAATCGCGTTCCCATTCAACAGACAAAAAATCGGATATAAGCACAACAAGGCTGCGCCGCTTAAGAATGTTATTGGCGCATTTAATAGCGGCGGCAAGCGAAGTTCCGCTGTCTGCGGGGCGGGCGGCGAGCGCGGCGCTAAGCATAGCCATAGTATGCGCTCTCCCGCGTTGCGGTTTGAAGACAACACGAGGTTCATTGTCAAAGAAAAGCCCGCAAAGCCGCTGCCCTGAACGTTCTGCGGAAAAGGCAATGAGGGCGGCGGCAAGCACGGCTTGCTCATACCGGGATTGCCGGGCGCTGCCTCCCGCAAACATACTTGCCGAACAGTCTATGATGATACAAACACATAACTCATGGTCTTCGCGGTAAAGTTTAATATAAGGAGTTCCAAAACGGGCGCTTACGTTACGGTCTATGGAACGCACATCATCGCCCGGTTCGTAACGGCGAACTTCATCGAATTCAATGCCGTTGCCTTTGAATACCGAGCGGAATCCGCCCGATAAAATGTCTTCCGCCAGTGCGGCCGATTTGAGCGGAAATGTTGCTATTTTCCTGATAATATCGGCGCGGTTCACTGGCTTCGTGCTAAGGGTTTACAAATGTTTCGAATACAAATTTACCGTTTTCTACTATTTTCAAAAACGCGCCTTTATGGGCATCACCGTTGGTATCCAACGTAGTAGCGCCGGTAACCCCTTCAAATCCTTGCGTTTGAGCGACAGCATCGCGCACTTTTACCGGGTCGGTAGAACCGGCGCGGGTTATAGCGTCAAGCGCGACAAGATAGCCGTCAAAACCAAGTGCGGTAACGGCGGCGGGGTCTTTCTTGTATTTCTTGGCATATTCACTCAGGAATTTTTCAGCTACAGGCGATGTGGCATATTCACTGGCAAAAAATGTGGAGAAAACCGCGCCTTCTACATCTTTTTTACCTACGTCAACAAATTCCGGCGTTTCCCATGTATCGCCGCCGATGAACGGCGCCGTAATGCCCTGCTGGCGCGCCTGGCTTATTATAAGCGCCGACTCGGTGTAATTGCCCGGCGCAAAAATCACATCGGCATTCAACGGTTTGATAGCGGTTAATTGCGCGCTAAAGTCCTGGTCGCCGGTGTTGTAATTGACTACAGTAAGCACGGAATCCGGATTGCCGGTTAGTTCGGTAAATGTGTCCTTGAAGAATTTAGCCAGCCCTACGGAATAATCGTTGGAAACTTCCTGCACAATGACTGCGGTTTTTGCTTTGGCCTCATTGAACGCATAGTTGGCCATTACTCTTCCCTGAAACGGGTCGATAAAGCAAATGCGGAAATAAAAGTCATTGCCGGCAGTAACAAGCGGATTCGTACAAGAAAGGCCAATAACAGGAATCTTCGCGTCTTTGGCAATTTCGCCGCCGGCCATAGCAAGAGACGAACCCCACGAGCCGAGAATCAGTGTTACCTTGTCATTGTTGATAAGCCGTTCAACAGCATTGGCTGCATCAACCTTTTCACTTTTGTTGTCGGCAACAACAAGTTCAACTTTGTAGGTTTTGCCATCTACCGTAACGGTAGGATAAAGTTCATTGGCAAGGCGTATACCTTCCAATTCCATAGCGCCCCCCGCCGCATTCGCGCCGGTAAGCGGCTCAAACACGCCGATTTTGACAACATCGCCTGCGGCATCTTTTTTGGCGCAGGCAATCATACCGAAAAAAAGAGCCGCTATTAGAAGCGCTATTCCGGCAATTTTTACTGTTTTCATGGAAACCTCCCCTTAATAAACAGTTTTATCATAAAATTTGACTTAGTGTGCCACACACGAAAAAAAAAAACAAGAGTACCACGAGCATAAAAAACCGGTTGTGGCGTGTAGGAGACAACTACTTTACCGTTGCCTGACCGACACCCGTTTGCCCCGAGTCGCTTTTGAAGATGTTTGCGCCGCCAATTTTGGCATAGCCCAAACGGCCGCCGTCTTCAGCAAACGTGTTTCTGTTTCTCCTGATTTCAATGCAATTGTTTTTCCGACAGTCTGGGAATTGCCGCCCACGCCTGGTGTGCGGCGGAGACATTAGTCAAGAAGTTTTGCGTGGAACAAAACAAGATGTGCCGGGCAATAGCAAGGGAGCCGTCTGCTGGCGGATGCTTTGCTTCCTTAGGGCAACGCTGATTAAATTGCCTCTAACCAACGTTTCCTACCGTATTTGCTCATTTCATTGCGCAAATACGGGGTAAGAAGTACCGATTAAATCCTCGATGGAATTTAATCGGTGCTTCTTAGAGTGTTTTGAACAGCCGGTAATTGTCGGCAAGGAGGCCGGTTATCGGATTGCCTTCTGTGTCTAGTTGAAAGAGCATGTTTTCACCAACTTGGTAAAAACGGGCAAATTCCCGTGTGTCCAGCGTAATAATACTGCCGGTTTCATCCCATCCGAATTTTCCAGAAGCGGTGAAAACGCTTTCCCTGTCAATATACTCGTATGTTATTTCATACGATTCGTCGGGATTGAGTGTTAATTTGACATTGATGCCCGGCCCGTCCGCCGCAGGAATAGTTCCCGTATAAACGCCGTCCCAATTAACGCTGTTCATTGAATTGTGGGCAGCATCTACGGCAACACCGGCAGACTGGTTCTTTGGTTTGCAAGCGCCCAGTCCAAGAACAAAAAACGCTGCCATCAGCACAACAATTGCTTTTTTCATACATATCTCCTAACTTATTGAAATAATTGCAGAACTTCAGTTCCGCGATTACTTCTATAATTTACAAAAATATAAGGCAACCGGGTCATTGCATCGAATCGAAGGTTCGTGTCAACCGCATTTTGCGATTGATTTTTATACTAATCTGAAACTGTAAAAAAAGGAAGCCGGCGCTTAGAGTTTTCCGCGCAATACCAGCCCCAACATACCTGCTCCCAGTACGATAAAAACCGGATTCGTTTTGAAAACCGCCGAAAGCGTAAAACTAATGGCGCACAAACCCAATGAAAGCGCGTTTTTCAGCGCGCCGGCTTCTTTTTTGTATAAGCCCGCAAACATTTTAACTAAAGCGCTGGCGATAAGCGCGGCGGCGGCAAGGCGTATGCCGGCAAAAGCATGGCGGACAACGGCAATTTCGGCAAAATTGCGGAGAAACGCCGCTATGATGCCGATAAACGTTACGCCGGGAAGAATAAAGCCCAGCGTAGCAATAATGCCGCCCACCGGCCCCGCGCGTTTATTGCCAATAAAAGTACACACATTTACCGCGATAATACCGGGCGTTACCTGTGCTATGGTCATATATTCCAGTGCCTCGTCCCGCGTAAGCCATCCGCGCCGTTCGATAAATTCCCGTTCAATCAGGGGCAATATCGCGTATCCGCCTCCAAACGCGATACTGCCGGTTTTCACAAAAATAAAAAACAATTCAACGTATTTTTTCATAATGATAAATTTACATCGCCTCTAAAAACGGCACCCCAATAAGTTCCAGAGCGGAACGCAGCGCGTCCCGCACCGCTTTGCAAAGAGCAAGCCGGAAACGGATAACGGTGTCATCGCCGGCAGCAAGAATGGGATAATCATGATAAAACCGGCTAAAGTTTTTGGAAAGTTCGTATATCCAGAGCGCAATAATCTGCGGATTGTATTTTTTTGCGGCAAGCGCGAGAGATTCCTGCCAGCGGGCGAGTGTTTTTAGAATTTCCCATTCGCCGTCATGTAGTACAGCGGTATAGGTATCAAAAAATGATATATCAAAATCCGCTGTTTTGTATCCGTTGTCTTCCGCTTTTTTCAGTAATGATGAAATACGCGCCCCCATATACTGCAAATAGGGGCCGGTATTTCCGTTAAATGAAAGGCTTTCTTTGGGATTGAAGAGCATTTCCCGTTCTGGAGACACCTGTAGCAGATAGTAATGTACAGCGCCCAGCGCTATTTTTTCAGCAACGGCGCCGGTATCGCCGACAAGTTCTTCCCGCTCTTTTTCGCGTATTTCTTCTTTTGCCATTTCCGACAAGGAATCAAGGAGCGTGTCCGCGTCTACCACAGTGCCTTCACGGGTTTTCATGCGGCCTTCGGGCAGATTCACCATTCCGTAGGACA
>JAIRPM010000133.1 GCA_031257075.1 Spirochaetaceae bacterium | reverse complement strand
TACAAAGGCTTGGGCGAAATGAACCCCGACCAACTCTGGGAAACAACGATGGACCCGTCGCGGCGCAATATCACGCAAATCCACCTTGACGATGCCGTTGAAGCGGAACGCATCTTTAGTACCCTGATGGGCGAGAATGTCGCCCCCCGCCGCGAGTTTATCGAAGAAAACGCATTGCTGGTGAGTAATCTGGATGTGTAGCAGGGCGCAATGCGGGAAATAAAAAAAGGCAACCCGGCAATTGAAACAAGGCCGCTGGACGAAACAAAAGCCGCTCCGGAAGAACTCGTTTTTTACTATTCAAGGGAACACCGGCTTGCAAAAGCGCCTCCCGAAGTGCGCGCCCTCTATGAAAAAACGCCGCCGCGCCGGTTCGGGTTGTTTTCATCGCTTACCGACACCAAACCGAAAGCGCTGCTTTTTACCAGTATTGTTGTAATGTGCTTAATGATACTTTTTATGACCTACATGCTTCCCGGCGGGGAAAAAAGTGTACTTGAAGGCAACGCCCTTGAAATAAGCGCTATGCGTTATGAAGGTTCAAGTTTTTTAGTAATCAAAAAAAAAGCGGATACAAAAAAAAGTTTTTACACAGGAATAGTCGATATTACCGTCTATCCGCAGACGGCTGCCGTCTATCCGCAAACGGCTGATGGCGCGCAGGCAAAACGCCAAATCGTGTTTACTGAGGAAAAATCGGAAGAATTCCGGTTCTCCGTCCCTTTTGAAAGCGCCGTATTAAAAGTGTTTGCGCAGGGCGGGGCGGGCAGCGCAAGTTTTACAGTTCCCGCAAAATAACCCGCCCGCCGGCCAATGCGGGGGGCTTGCGGCTTTTTTTATGCCATGCTAGAGTATGGGTACAGTGCCGAAGGCAAAAAACAGATGCGAAACTGTACATTTCGCTCAAGCCGCCTTAGCTCAGTTGGTAGAGCAAAGGACTGAAAATCCTTGTGTCTAGAGTTCGATTCTCTGAGGCGGCAAATAGAAACCGGTTGTGAATTAAAAATGGTTACCGCGCTTCCTTAGGGCGGCGCTGATTAAATTGGATTTAATCAGTGCTTCCTTAGGGCGGCGCGCAAAGCCGCGCCGAGCGGCGTATGGTTTGGGGGGTAAGCCATGACATACCCATTGCGCTTCCCTTAAAAAAAGCACGCAGAGCGCCGTCAGACATACCGCACAGTTTGCGGGCATCCATAAAACGCGGAAGCGCTCCCAGCGTTGTTATACAGCCGTTGAGCGGCCTTTGATTGTAAATACAGGCATCCTGACAAGCGCCGCAGCCGTAAAGCCTTTTGCCCCAATTGTTACGCACGAGCGGAGGGACGGCCGCGCCGTTTCCCGAAGCATACCACTGAATACACTTTTCAAGCGTTACGCGCCCATCCCCTTCAAGCGCCCCGCACGGGCAGGCGCGGACGCACGGCGGTTTGCCTCTTCCTTTTCCCATACAGTTGGCACAGAGGGGAAATTGCCCTGCGTCAACATCCGCCTCTTCCGGCTCCCTTTGAATTTCAAAAGGCAGGCTCATTCCGGCAATCACAAAAAGGCTGCCCGCTTCAGGAATAAGAATGAGGCCGTTCCGCGCCCGCCGGCCCAGTCCATAATGTTCCGCCAAATATTTTTCGTTGAGACGTGAATTGCAAAAAATTCGGAAATCTTTTTTAGCATATAAGCCCTCCGCCCGCAGGCCGCAGGCAAGTTTCAACAGACGGCGCGCCGCTTCACGATAGTAATTAAACCGCGCAAACGGCGCGATTTCGGCGTATACGGCCTCCCCGTTATCTTCGGGCAAAGGCTCGTCCGCCTGCAGATTACCGTAAGGCAGCGCGCAGAGCATTATTGAGCGGGCCGGCCCTTCAAAAAGAGCCGCATCTGCCGGATTGAGCGCGGCAGCCTTTGCCTTTATGAACCCCGCTTCCAGCGCGGACTGTTCGAGCAGCCTTGATTCTAGTACCTTTTGCGGGGGCATTGTTTTCAAACGAAGGCAATGTTATTAGATTTAACCAATTCTGCCTCTGTTTTCCACAGTATACTATCTTGACAACCCCAGCCAAGCATGATAAAGAAATGGTATGGGATACCTATGACTGCTGAAGAAAAACAGCGAGCGGCGCGTTTTTTGGATACGGTTTCTGACTACACGCAAACCGGTTATGCGCTGCCCAAACCAACTTATCATTTTACCACGGATACCCTACCGCCTGCCGCCGTTGCCCGCCCCGCGGAGGCCGTTCCGGCACAGGCAGACGATGCATGGATGCCTGAATGGCATTTGCCGGAATGGGAAGTTGAAAAAGGGCTGCGCGCGTTAGCCGAAGAAATCAGCGTTTGCCGCAAATGCCCGCTCGCGGCCGGGCGGAAAAACACCGTACCGGGTGAAGGTTCTACGCGGCCTGCCGCTATGGTTATAGGCGAAGGGCCGGGCGCCGGTGAAGACGAAAGCGGCAGGCCTTTCGTAGGGCCGGCGGGGCAATTACTCGACAAAATGCTTGCCCTCGTCGGGCTTGAGCGCCGGAAAAATTGCTTTATCGCCAATGTGGTCAAATGCCGGCCGCCCGGAAACCGCAACCCCGAACCG
Source organism: Spirochaetaceae bacterium (assembly GCA_031257075.1). Taxonomy (GTDB): domain Bacteria; phylum Spirochaetota; class Spirochaetia; order Treponematales; family Breznakiellaceae; genus JAIROZ01. Next base: position 4,360 of record JAIRPM010000133.1, on the reverse strand, counting down.
CTCGAAATAAACACCTGCATGCCTTTTTTACGCCGGCAAATCGAATTGCTGCGCCCGCATGCGATTCTTGCCGCGGGCAATGTTCCGGCGGGGGCGCTTCTGGGAACGACGGAAGGGATAACGCGGCTCCATGGGCGCTGGAATGAATGGCAGTGCGCGTCGGGCAAAAAGATACCCGTCCTCCCCACATTTCATCCCAGTTACCTGTTACGGAATGACAGCCAAAAACCTGACGCTTTTGAAGATTTTATAAAGTTGTCGCGCCGCCTCCAAACACTTGATGCCGCTTACGATAGAAGCACCATCGAATTGCGCAAAAATTATGACAAACACCTGTCTGTGTTGCGAAAAACGTACCAAAAATGATATACTGATTGTAACGGAGGCTGCCGCGAACTTAACCGGTTTTTGCGGGCGGTCCCCGTATATTTGGTTTTTATGGAAGAAAAATACAGCGGCAAAACTAGTTCCATTATTCAGAATGTGGTTTTTGCTTTTATTCTGATTTTATTGTTTCTGTTTGTATGCCGGCTCTTTTCACCGTTCTGGACGGTTCTGTTATGGTCAATGGTGTTGTACATTATTGTAAGCCCCCTGCATGACGCGGTAATGCGCAGGCTGAACTTTCAAGGCATAAAAGGTGTCATTATACGGAATGCCGTGGCGTTTTTCTTCGCGCTTTTTGTCGCGCTCCTTATACTTCTGCCGGTACTTCTCGCGGCGACAAAATTTATTACTCAAATGATATCTCTTGCCCGCAGCGCCCGCATGTATGTTTTAACCAACCCTGAAACAATTAACAGCATATTTCAAAAAATCGCTGATATTGCTTCCGATGTAACCGGCGGCCATGTTTTATGGAACACTTCTGATGTCGAAAAAAATCTCTATTCGTTTATATCGTCAAGCCTGCAGGCGCTTATCCGGTATTCGACAAACCTCGCCAAAAACATAGGCGCTTTTATAGCCAGCGTTGCCTTCATGGTGTTCTGCCTTTATTTTTTCTTTCTGGACGGGAAATATCTTTCTACACTCTTTTCAAATATACCTATAAAAAAAGAATACCTGCTTTTCCTTACCAATAAATTTAAAATTACCACGAAGAATTTATTTTTGGGCTATATACTTGTCGGAATTGTTCAAGCGGTATTGGCATTTGTTATTTATTCAATATTTCGCATCGAAGGCGCGTTTGTATTTGCCTGCCTTACATTTATCTGCGTTTATATTCCCATACTTGGCGGAGCGCTCGTATGGCTTCCGCTCGGTGTCGCGCGTATTTTTACCCATGGCCCGGCGGACGGAATTGTTTTTTTGATTGTTTCGGCCGTTGTTATATCGCTTCTTGACAACATTCTGCGCCCTTATTTTTTAGAAGACCGCATTAAACTGCATCCTTTTATCATCTTTCTTTCAATTATAGGCGGCGTTTCAAAATTCGGTTTTAACGGGATTGTCATAGGCCCGCTTATTGTTATTTTCTTTCTTACCGTACTTGAAATATTTTTAACAGAGCACAAAATTGAACATACCGAAACGAGTTTTCATGAAAAATAAACGGCCGCCGTTTTCTGCCGGCGTGTTTTTCCGCGAAAAGCCGGCAGGCCATTCGGGCGGCGAATAGGCAGGAAAACGCTATGCAGCATCTTATTCGTAAAGGTTTACAGAAATTTGAAAAACTTTCACCGGAGACGGCGCGGAAACTAGTAGAGTCAGCGCTCTTCGATATAACGCTCTTAAAAAACGTACTTGATTCTATCGCGCAAGGCATACTTGTCTGTGATTCAAAACATAATTTAATTCTTAGCAATATATATGCGCGGCATCTTATTTCGATTGATGATGATGAAACCGGCAAAAAAACGGTATGGCATGCCGTAAAATCCGCGGAAATAAAACAATTTCTGCGGGAAACTCTGGAAGCCTGCGTTGATGTCGAAGAGCGCGAAATCGAACTGTCCGGCGGCGCCAACTCCGCGGAACGGCTTCTTTCATTTGACGTACATCCGCTTGTAAGCGAGGGGCGCATAACAGGCAGCGTGATACTTATCGCGGATATAACCCTCAGACGGCGCAAAGAAGCGAATATCAAACGAATCGAAAGCCTCGCAAGCCTAACTACGCTGGCGGCGGGTGTCGCGCATGAAATAAAAAATCCGTTGGCGGCTATTTCTATTCATGTCCAAATTCTCAAAAAAACAGCGGACAAAATCAGAGAATGCTGCGAAAACGCTGACAAGGAATGTGTACCCAGTTTGGAAACGCATCTGGAAGTGGTAAGCGATGAAATTAAGCGGCTCAATAAAATTGTTGTCGATTTTTTATTTGCGGTACGCCCAATGGATTTGAATTTGCGCCAGACAAATATCAATGAACTTATACAAGAAGTACTCAGGCTGGAACAAACGGAAACGGAAGCGGAAGGAATAGAATGCGATGCCGCGCTTGACGAGAATATCCCGCCGCTTGTTATTGACAAACAACGCATACAGGAAGCGCTTGTAAATCTGGTGAAAAACGCGATAGAGGCTATGAAAGAAACGGGCGCGGGGGAAAAAAGGAGCGGAACGCGGCAGGGAAGCGCTATCCGCCTTGTGAGCAAACTGGCTGCCGGCAGGGCGTTGTTGAGCATTACCGACAATGGGCCGGGTATCGCGCCGGAGGATATTTCCCGCATTTTTGAGCCCTACTGGACAACCAAAGCCGGAGGTTCCGGCCTTGGACTTACTCTTGTTTTTAAGGTAATTCAGGCGCATAATGGGGAAATCACGGTACATTCCGAACCCGGCGAAGGCACTTGTTTTCTTATAAGCCTGCCCCTGCCCCAAAAGGATATGCGGATGATAACGGCGGACGGCGGCTAGGGCGGCACCGATTAAATTCCATTGGAAATTTAATCAGTGTTACCTTAATAAACTGTTCACAGTTTATTAAATATACGGAAATTTAACAGAATGGAATCCACTGTTCTTATTGTTGATGATGAAAAAAATATACGCGAAGGTCTGGCCGAATTTTTGCGCGGCGAAGGGCTGAATGTCGAAACTGCGCCGGACGGGGAATCCGCGTTCAAACGCTGCCAACGGAACGGCGATATCGCGCTTGTCATTTCAGACTTAAAAATGCCGGGTATGGACGGCATGGAATTGCTTAAATCTATCAAAAAAGAAACCGAAGGCATTCAGGTTATGATGCTTACGGGGCATGGCACAATACGTGATGCTACCGAAGCTATGCGGCTGGGCGCATGGGATTTTTTTACCAAACCAATAGAAGATTATGACCGCCTTTCGATTATTGTACGCCGTGTTATTGATAATCATAAACGCTATATACGTACCAAGCGGCTTGAGGAGGAAGTAGCCAAACAAAAACGTTTCCGCAGCATTATCGGGAATAGTGTGGCAATACGCGGCGTACTCGATACGGTCTCCCGTGTCGCGCCGGCGCGCGCTTCCGTGCTTATCACAGGCGAATCCGGGGTGGGCAAGGAAATGATAGCGGATGCGGTACATCATCTTTCACCGCGCGCCGACAAGCCGCTTGTAAAAGTACATTGCGCGGCTCTTGCCGAAAGCATATTGGAAAGCGAACTATTCGGCCATGAAAAAGGCGCGTTTACCGGCGCGCTCGGACGCAAGCGCGGCAAATTTGAACAAGCGCATGAAGGAACGCTTTTTTTAGATGAAATAGGTGAAATTGACCAAAACATTCAGGTAAAACTTTTGCGGGTATTGCAAGAAAAAACATTTGAACGTGTCGGCGGCGAAGAAACAATAAATGTTGATATACGCTTAATAGCCGCAACCAATAAAAATTTACTGGAAGAAATCAAAAAAGGAAATTTCCGCGAAGATTTATACTACCGCTTGAATGTAGTATCTGTGTATGTACCGTCTTTGCGCGAGCGCAAAGACGACCTGCCGCTTCTTATCAACACATTTGTCAAACAGTTTGCCGCCGAAAACGCCAAACCGGTAGATGGCGTAGATGACAAAGCGCGGGCGCGGCTTTACAACTACTCATGGCCGGGCAATATTCGCGAACTGCGTAATTGCATTGAAAGCGCTGTGGTAATGACAAAAGGCCCGCTTATCCGCGAGGATGACCTGCCGCCGACCCTGCGTTCAGTTGCCGCAGACGGCTTTATTCAAATCCCTTCCGGTATTACGCTGGATGAAGCGGAAAAAATTATCGTTACGAAGACGCTTTCGGAACTTAACGGCAACAAAAATGAGGCGGCCAAAATGCTCGGTATAAGCCGCAAAACGCTCTACCGCAAACTTGCCGAATGGAATGACGGTGTTTATGATACAGATGCTGAAATTGAAAATGAAAATGAAGGCATCTCCGCCGGAAC
>JAIRPM010000068.1 GCA_031257075.1 Spirochaetaceae bacterium | reverse complement strand
GTGTTTGTAATGTCAGGCTGCGCGGCGGCTTTTGCCGGCATCCTATACGCGGGGCGCATGGGCGCGGGGCGTTACACCTTTGGAGACGGCGATGAACTTACCGCCATAGCCGCCGTTATTTTAGGCGGTACAAGCATGGCGGGCGGCACCGGTTTTGTTATTGGGGCGCTTGCCGGCAGCCTTCTTATGGGCATGATAAACAACGGGCTCATCCTGGGCGGCTTGAGTGTAAGCCAGCAGACGATAGTGCGCGGCGTCATCATCATTCTTGCGGTTGCGCTTTCCAATATATCGAGAAAGAAAAAATGAATTCGGGATTAAAAAATTGATGTTTTGGAAGCCTTGTTTTTATGGGACAAAGCATTGCTTTGCAATAATTTTTATATAAATGGAGAAGCAAAATGAAGAACACATTAAAAATCGCGGCCATACTGATGGCCTGCGTGTTTCTTGTTAGCGCCGCCGGATGCAGCGCCGGCAAGAAAAAACCCTTTCTGGGCGTGGTAACACCCAGCGCCGACCACGGTTTTACCGCCGAGTCGATACGGCATGGAGAAGCGGAGACCAAAGCGCTTGCCGAAAAGCACGGCTTTGACTACCGTTACCTTACAGCGGCCGAATCCGCCGGACAGAGCAGCGCGGTGGAAACGCTGCTTGGCATGAAGCCCAGCGTCATCGTACTGTGGCCGGTTACAGGCAACGAACTTCGCAGCGCCGCGCAGTCGATACTGGACGCAAAAGTTCCCCTTATCGTTTATGACCGTTTTATCGAAGGCTTAACGCCGGACGCGGAAATTTCCGGCGACAATCTAACGATTGGGCGCGGCTGCGGCGATTACTTCAATGCGTATTTTGCCGAAAACATTGGCGCGGGAAAAGTAAATATTCTTGAATTCAAAGGCGACAGTTCAACAGTGCCAATGGAACGCACAAACGGCTTTCTGGAAACGGCAAACCCGAATTTTAATATTGTGCAGTCGTTTGTAACAAATTGGAGCCAGCAAACCTCAATGGAGCAGATGGAAAGTTATTTGAATACAAAGAGCCGTGAAGAAATCGAAAGTATACAGGCAATATTCACTCACGATGACGAAATCGTGCTTGGCATTGCCGAGGCGTTAAAGAATTACCGGGGGCCGGCAAAAATCAACATTAAACTTGTTTCCGGTGTTTCGGCGGGTTCCGGTTTTATGGCGCTGTTTGAAAATTCAGGCCTGGCCGGCATTGACTTTGTAACATGGACATTTTCACCTTCAATGATTCGTAACGCGATTGATTTAGGCTACGATGTTATCTCCGGTAAAACACTCAACAAAGAGTACAAAATACCAACGGAGATGGTCGATAAAAACAATTACAAACAATATATGCAGTCCGAGCAGTATAAAGTGCGTTATAGTTTGTAAGAGAGCGGGCTGAAGCATGACGCTTGAGATGCGCAATATATCAAAGTCCTTTGGCGCGGCGCGCGCGCTAAAAAATGTGCCTTTCGATTTAGGCCCGGGCGAGGTTCACGGGCTTTTGGGAGAAAACGGCGCGGGAAAAACAACTTTGATGAACATCCTTGCCGGAGCGCTTCAGCCCGATTCCGGTTCAATTACTATCAACGGAAAAGAAGTACGAGGCATGACGCCGCGTAAAGCAAACGAATATAAAATACGTTTTATTCATCAGGAATTAAATTTATGTAATGATTTGGCGGTTTATCAGAATATGTTTTTGGGCGGGGAGTACGCCAAAGCGGGCCTTATAGTCCAAAAAAAAGACGAAATCGCAAAAGCGCAGGAAGTCCTCGATTTTATGCGCGCCGGCATTAACGCCGCAGTTCCCGCCGCCGCGCTCGATACGGCGCAAAAACAACTTGTGGAAATAGCGCGGGCATTACTTTTTGAATCCGAACTCATCATAATGGACGAGCCTACAACGGCGCTGAATAATCAGGAAATAGAAAACCTCTTTGCAATAATCCGCCGCTTAAAATCTGAAGGCGTAAGTTTTATTTATATATCACACAAGATGCCGGAAATATTTGCTATAGCGGAACGCTATACGGTATTCCGTGACGGCACATTTATACAAAGCGGTTTTATTAAAGATATTGACGAGCGGACGGCGGCGGAATTGCTTGTTGGCAAAAAATTTGTAACGGAAAACTTAAAGGCCGCCGGCTCCCATAAAACAAACGATGCGGCTTTCAGTGTCCGTAATTTGCGCGGCGCTACCTTTAACGATGTTTCGCTTACGGTTCACGCGGGGGAAATTATTGTAATAACGGGCTTGCAGGGTTCCGGCAAAGATGAATTCGCGCAGGCGCTTTTTGGCGCAAGTCCTGTTTTAAGCGGCGAAATAGAAACAAAAAACGGGCGGCTGAATCTGTCGTCAATAAAAAAAGTGATGAAAAGCGGAGTCGCGATGATACCGCGAAACCGCAAAGAACGCGGGATTATTCCCCATTTAAGCATACGGAATAATATATCGCTTGCGTATTTTACCGCGCTTCACAATTCATTATTTATTTCAAATAAAGAAGAGATAAACCGCTGGACGCGGAATAAACAAAAACTCGAAATAAAAGCGGACAGCGAAAATAACGCTATAACGTCGCTTTCCGGCGGCAACCAGCAAAAAGTGATACTTGGCAGGTGGCTGGAAATTAACGCGGATGTATACATTCTTGATAATCCTACACAGGGCATTGATATTGGCGCAAAGTATGCCGTCTATAAACTTTTACATGAACTGGCGGCGCGGGGAAAAGCGGTTATTGTTTTTAGCAACGAGTTCCCGGAAATTCAGCAGCTCGCCGGCCGCTGCCTTGTGTTTTACAAAGGGAAAATAAACGCTGATATTCAATATAAAGATTTAAGTGAAGTTTTGATTATGCAATATTCAACCGGTTTGAACGCGGAGGTTCCTGATGTTTAATGCCTGGAAATTTAAAAATAAAAATCCCAAAGAACTTTTTACGCTGGCGGCATCGCAGTATAGTTACTGGCTAAGTTTTATCATACTGCTCATCATTGCCGTAATTGTAAATCCGCAGTTTCTTGCGTGGAGCAATTTAACGAATCAGTTTGTGCAGGGCGCGATTGTTGGAATATGCGCAATGGGGATGAGCCTTATCATTTCCGCCGGAATGATAGACCTTTCTGTAGGCAGCGCAGCGGCGCTTATTTCAGGACTCGGCATTACTGTATTAAACAGTACGCACAGTATTTTTCTAACGCTGCTTTTTTCTCTTGCCGCGGGGGCCATGGCAGGGCTTATCAACGGATTACTGGTAACAAAGGGGCGTATCGCGCCGTTTATTGTTACGCTTGCGTCTATGGCGGCGCTGCGGTCGGTAATAAATCAAATTGGGCAAGGCGGGCCTTTTACCGTCAAACTTGAACTGTATCAGGATTTTAGAAATATCGCGGCGGGTTCGTGGCTCTTTATTCCAAACCTTATGCTGTTTTTTATTCTGATTACCGTTGTTACCGCGCTTATTATGTCCAAAACAAAATTCGGCGTTTACGTTTACGCGACCGGCTCGAATCAGCAGGCGGCGCGGCTTTCCGGCGTAAATGTTGACCGCGTAAAAACCGGCATTTTTGTATACGCCGGGCTGCTTTACGGTTTTGCGGCGTTTCTGCTTGCCAGCAGATTAACCTCGATTCAGGCGGCAAGCGCCGGTTCCGCTTACGAAATGGACGCGATTGCCGCCGTAGCGATAGGCGGCACGGCAATGGAAGGCGGGCGCGGAAAAATCATAGGAACATTTTTAGGCGTCCTTATGCTGCGCATTATCAGCACAGTTCTGATAATGGCGAATGTGCCGCCCTTCCTTAACGGGCTTGTGCAGGGAATTATTATAATTGTCGCGGTGTTGGCGCAAAATAAAAAGAGATAGCCGGAACGCTTACACCGGCGTATTACAGGATTGGAGACCGATATGAAAATAGGAATTGTCGGAGCGGGCGGGATGGCTCGCTACCATTACGAGGGCTTTATCAAGGCGGGCGCGGAAGTCGCCGCCATTGCGGACTTGAACGAAAAAGGCGCCCGCGCCTTTGCGTCCAGCCGGGGAATAAAAAATGTTTATTCTTCGCTTGGCGAAATGCTAAAGGCGGAGCGCGGTTTGGACGGGGTATCTATTGTTACGCCGAACAAGTTTCATAACCCGCTGATTATTGAGGCGCTTGGCGCCGGAAAGAATGTTTTTTGCGAAAAGCCGCCCGCAATAAACTCTATGGAAATGCGGGAAATTTTCGCGGAGCAGGAGTTGTCCGGCAAGACGCTCCTCTTTGACTTTAACAACCGCGCCCGCCCCGAATCGTGGGCAATGATGGAGTACATAAAGGCGGGGCGCATTGGACGTATAAATTCGGCGCAGGCAGCCTGGGTGCGCCGCGCCGGAATTCCCGGTTTCGGCGGCTGGTTTACAAATAAAGCAATTTCCGGGGGCGGGCCGGTCATTGACCTCCTCCACATGATCGACCTCGCTCTCTTTTTTATGGGCTATCCCGAACCGGCAAACCTCCTCGCCGTTACCTTCGATACTTTTATGGGAAACAAGGCGTTCAAAGGGCCATGGGGCATACCGGACACGGCGGGCGGCGTTACCGATGTGGAAAGCGCCTGTCATGCGTTCATCACATTCAAAACAGGGCAGTGCCTTACAATACGCAATTCCTGGGCGGAGATGAACGAGCGTGAGGTCGTGTCTGTGGTGTTTCAGGGCGAAAAAGCGGGCGGCAAGGTCGAGCGCCTCTTTGGCATTGACGGGCTGGACGAAACCGCATCCGATTCCTGCGTCCTCTATACCGAAGAGTACGGGCGTCAGGTTGACATTACAGTCCAATGCCAAAAGGATGAGACCATGGGGCGTGTTGCCGCCGCCGCCAACTTTGTGGAAACGGTAGAAGGCAAAGCCGCGCCGCTCAATACTCCGCGCGAAGCGCTGATTTTAATGCG
>JAIRPM010000017.1 GCA_031257075.1 Spirochaetaceae bacterium | reverse complement strand
ATTCTTTGGCTTACAATTATGGGTTGAATTTTATCAGCGCGGGATTAGAAACTTGGGGTTTTATAGAAACAGGAATCGACTGGAGATGGAGAAACACCGTGTATGATACTACGTGGCTGCCAAACTGCGCGCAGCCCGGATTATATATCGGTTATATCATTCCAGCACTGGCTCCGGCGGCAGTGTATACAACAGGCCGGCTTGTCAATAATGAAAAACTGCAAATTGCCGGCCTGGCGCTGATGCAGTCGCTTATGCTGACACTGGCGATACAAACCCCCTTAAAAATGATTACAGGAAGATATACGCCCGGACTGATAACAGAACTTGACCATGACAGAAATCCGTACAAAGATAATTTCAGCGGCAAATTTAACTGGTTTAACGGGAATTTTATCGCGGGATGGCCCAGCGGGCATACCGCAAACGCTTTTGCTGCCGCCGCCACGTTAGCGGAAATTTACAAAGACAATGTGTGGTTAAAAGTAGGCGTATATTCTTATGCGGCATTGATTGGTTTTGGCGTTACCTTGAACGTGCATTGGGCATCTGACGCATTGGCGGGCGCGTTGATAGGCTATGCTGTCGGGAAAACCGTAGGGAAAAGTTTCAGCAAATTACTCGATAAAGAAGATGCTGATAACAACGCGGTATCATTGTATATTACCCCCAATGCGCTGCAAATAGTGATACGTACGAAATAAGTGCCCGCTACCAACCCGCATCTGTAAAAGGCCGCGCCCGCTCAAGCACGGCGGCAAGCAATATACCGTCATGGCCTTCCAAGCGCGGGTCGGCATCGACCAACTCAAAGGCATCCTGCCGCGCTTGTTCAAGCACGGCAGCATCGCGCAGTATATTGGCAAGTCCCAGCGCAAAGTAGCCGGATTGTTCTGTGCCGGCAATATGGCCGGGGCCTCGCAGTTTCAAATCTTCTTCAGCAATGATGAAACCGTCGGTTGTCTCGCGCATCACTTTGAGACGTTTTTGCCATAATGCCAACCGCTCCCCTTCCGCTTCACGGGCAAGCGGAGATTCCGGCGGTGTCCACACCAAAAAACATGTTGAAGGCGCGCTGCCGCGCCCCACCCGCCCCCGCAACTGATGCAGCGCGGAAAGCCCGAAACGGTCGGCATGCTCAATCACCATACAGGTTGCGTTGGGCACATCAACGCCCACCTCAACCACGCTTGTAGCCGCCAATATTTGAATTTCATTGTTGCGAAACGACTCCATAATGCTTTTTTTTCTGGCATCATCAAGCCGTGAATGGAGCAGTGCCGTTTTGTACTCGGGAAAGACATTCTCGCGCAAACGCCGCTCCATTGATTGCGCGTCTTTCAGCCCGTCATTACCGCCCGGCATGCCGGTTTTGCCGCTGTCAAAATCCTCGGCAGCCTCCTCGCTTCCAATAAGAGGGTATACAAAATAGGCCTGATGCCCCGCCGCCAATTCTTTGCGAACCAGCGTATAGACCTTGGCCTCGTTTTCCTGTGAAAATGTGCGCGTAAGCACCGGCATCCTGCCCGGCGGCATCCCGTGAATTACCGAAATGTCCATATCCCCAAAGACTGTCTGCGCCAACGTACGGGGAATGGGTGTAGCGCTCATCATTAGAAGATGCGGGGATTGGGCGTTTTCCGCCGCCGCTTCCCCGTCCCCTATTCCTTTGTTCAAAATTGCCTGCCGCTGTGTTACACCGAAACGATGCTGTTCATCAATGATAACGAGCGCAAGCCTGCGGTAGACAACATCCGCCGAAAAAAGCGCATGGGTGCCTATGGCCAAATCAATATCACCGGACGCGAGAGCGCTCAAAAGATGCTTGCGCCCCGCACTTTTGACATTGCCGGTAAGAAAAGCCACATGAATTCCCAGCGGTTCCAAAAGCCGACCTGCATTCTCCGCATGTTGAAACGCCAGTAATTCTGTCGGAGCCATAAGCACAGCCTGACCGCCTGCTTCTATTACCGCCAGCGCCGCCAAAAATGACACCAGTGTTTTTCCTGACCCCACATCTCCCTGCAGCAACCGCGCCATCGGCCTTTGGCCGATGGACAGTATGTCCGCGTTTATTTCTGCCACCACCTGCTTTTGACCGTCTGTCAGCGGAAAGGGCAGCCGGGAGAGAAGCCGGTTTTGAAGCGCGGTACTATCGTTTTTTTCTTTTACCCTCCCCCCCCCCTGCCCTTTCTTTCGCAATGCTATTATCAATTCCAAATAGAACAATTCTTCATAAATAAGCGTCCGGCGCGCGCCGGCTTGTTCATCAAAGCCGCGTGGAAAATGAATGGCGCGGATAGCGTTTGCGCTGGAAAGAAGGTTGTACTTTTCGACAAGCGGCGGGGGCAGCGTATTTTCCAATTCCCCGCCAAATTGCGCAAGCGCGTTTTGAATAAGCGTACGAAAATGCCATTGACGCAGCCCGTCACTTAACCGGTACACCGGCAGCAGAGCGCCGAAATGTTTTTTGGCAAGCACGGCGGGCGGCGCGTCTTCTCGTTCGATTTCAAAATCGCCCGATTGAATTTTATGGTACTTTTCCGAATAGGTAAAATTTCCCCATACGAGGTACGATATATCCGGCGCAGCGCCGGTCATTTCCCGCGCAAGAGCGCGCGCCAATTCAGGATTTTTGAAGCAGAGAAGGCTCGCCTGCGCGGTGCCGTCAAACACGGTAATGCATGGCACCTGTTTTTTGTGTATATAAATCGAGGATATATGAGAAACACGCGCTGTTGTACATATTTCACGGGATTCAGAGACGGCATCCGGCGGCTGGGTAAACGCGCCGGAATTGCAAACGGGTATAACTGAATCAAGAGTACGGCGGGTAATGTGGTCTTCATATTTATCCTGACGCGGATAGTGCCGCAGCAATTCAGCAATCGTGTTTATTCCGGCCTTGCTCAATCTGGCGCATACCGCGGGACCCGCCCCTTTTAGCGTATCAATTGTTTGTGTTAATTCCCGCAGAAACATCTC
>JAIRPM010000175.1 GCA_031257075.1 Spirochaetaceae bacterium | reverse complement strand
TTAAAGACGCGCCCCGCCCCCATAGCGTTGTGGCTAACTTCGCTGTTACCCATATCCTCGTCAGACGGAAGGCCGACCGCTTTGCCATGCGCCTTGAGCCGGGTATGCGGGCTTATTGCCATAAGCGCGTCAAGGTTGTACATCTTGGAATCCGCAACGGCATCGCCTTCTTTGTATGCGCCATAGCCCACGCCGTCCATTATTACCAGGACAACGGGGCCTTTTCTCCCTTTCCATTTAGGGTTTTTCTGTAATGTTTCCATAAAGTCTCCTTGCGGCGGAAATGGCTATAAAAGCACTTGAGCCGCTATTTTGTTTGCCTCTTCCTGTCCCGCAAGCGCTTCTATAATAGCGAGGCTAAACACGCCCGCGGTGCCGGCCGCCCGGCTTGTTATCAATTTTTTATCAAGAACAACAGATTCTTTTGACCATTGAGCGCCCATCGCCGTACCGTTCAAATCGAGTTTGTCTTCCATTCCGGGATAGCAGGTGAATTTATGATCTTTGAGACAGCCTTTGCCGCCAAGCACCACTACCGGTGCCGCGCAGATGGCGCACAGAAATTTGTTCTGTTCAACCGCCTGTTGTATCAGCGCCCCAACCCCCTTGTGCGCGGCAAGATTAGCCGAACCGGCCGTTCCGCCCGGCAGGATAAGCGCGTCATAGCCGTCTATCCCCGGTATGTCTTTTATGCGCATGTCCGCCTGTACCGGCACCCCATGCGAACCGCAAACCATAAGCGAATCATCTATTGAAACACTGACAACATCTATAGATGCCCGGCGCACATAATCAATAATCGTTATCGCTTCTACTTCCTCAAACCCGGCAGCCAAAAAGATTAAAACTTTCTTTTTCATAATTATCTCTCGAAAGCATAGTAGCGCACAAAAAAACGCTTGTAAACAGGGCGCGCCCGAAGCCTGTTAAATCTTTAAGAAAGCATTGATTAAAGCCAAATGAGGATTTGCTATTCATTAACAATTCAAGGATTCAACGCATCTATCCTTCCGTATAACATTTTCACAAGGCAACGCGCACTCTTGCAAAAAATACATTGTACGTTTAGTATAAATCACTATCATTTTTACACTTTATTTATAGAGGAGAATCAAATGAAACAAAAATTGTTCATTTTTTGGGTTCTGGCGCTTGCGGTTCTTGCCGGTTTTACGGGTTGTCAGAAAAAACAAAAAGCAGACGGAAATTCCGTTACGGTACTTAACTATCTTGATTTGACAATGGCCAACAGCGCCGATGAAATTGTCAATGTCTGGGAAGCGTTTGACAAGGCGTATCCAGACATCAAAGTTGTCCGCGAAGACTTGTTTAACGAACCGTTTCACAACAAGGTAGAGGCTTATGCGGCCGGCGGCAACCTGCCGGATGTCGTGTACGCATGGCCGTCAGGGCGTTCAACCACGCTCCACACGCAGCACCTTTTGCGAGACCAGGCAGCGCTTATCAAACGCGACGGCCTCGACAATGTGATGTTGCCCGCAGCGCTCGACCCCAAAGCGCAGGGTGCCGGCTACAACGCGATACTGCCCCGCGCCATCACCACTTCGCATGCTTTTTATGTGAATAATGCCGTGTTAAAGGCCGCCGGCCTCACACCCGCCAAAACTTACGCGGAACTCAAAGCGCAGGTGCCCGTTCTGAAAGCGAAAGGCTTCGACACCGTGCTTATGGCAAATCAGGATGACTGGGTTATGCAGTCATGCCTTTTTTCGATGATAGCAGGGCGCTTTTGCGGCGAAGGCTGGGACGAAAGGATTTTGACGGGAAAAGCAAAATTCACCGACACGGACTTTGTAAATGCCCTTCAATTTATCAAACAAATGTACGATGACGGCGTACTCAGCCAAGCAACTCTTGCCACAGATTACGGTACGGTTATCGGGCAGTTTGCCACCGACAAAGGTGCCTACTATGTTGACGGCGACTGGCGCATCGGCGCGTTTATCACCGACAAATCAACAGGGAGCGCTCTCATTTCGCCGGAAAAACAGAAGGACATTATTATTACCGTATTCCCGGATATCGAAGGCGCCAAAATCAACAACTCAAGCACGCGCGTTTTAGGGACGGGCTGGGGCTTTACCAGCGCCGTGCCGGAAGGTTCTCAGCGTGAAGAAGCGGCATGGGCGCTTGTCAAATGGCTTTCGGGCAAAGAAATCCAGACTTGGCTTTTAGAAACCGGCGGCATTGTCAGGCCGACCCGTACCGACATCGATATATCCGCTCTTAAACTTGAGCCTATGCAGGTGGGAGGTGTCGGGCTTGGCGACCAGTACACGATAGCGACACCTGTCATTGACGCGGTATTTGCCGGCGAAGTACACACGCCGATAAATCAAGGTTTGCAGGAAATCGGTATGGGGACAAAAACCCCGCAGCAGGTTGCCGAGGCCGTTCAGCGTGCCTTTGACGCTTGGAAGGCAAAACAGAAATAGCCTTTTGGCAACTTAAAACAGCCTGCCGGCGGGCGTGTTAAAACCTGCCGACAGGTATACAATCCGTAAAACTTTACCATCAAGTTTTGCGCCGCACATGGAGGCAATTTGTGAAAACATCTCTTACCCAGATAACGTCACATCAGGAAAAGAAATTCGCGTATCTCATTCTCGTTATACCCGCGCTGTTGATTTATTACGCTGTTGTAGCATTTCCCACTATATTTTCGGTCGTACTCAGTTTAACGAACTATAATGGCGGAAAAGTATTTGGCAATCCGAATGTAAAATTTGCGGGACTTGCGAGTTATTTTGATATATTTACCAATCCCAACGGTTATTTTTATATTGCGCTTAAAAACAATATGCTTATAGTCCTCGTATCGGTATTTGGGCAGATTCCGTTAGGGTTTATTCTCGCCTATATACTTTCGCGCAAACTGGTAAAAGGCGTTGATTTTTTCCAGACGATGATATATCTTCCCAATGTTATATCACCGGTTATCATCGGTATTCTGTTCAAGAGTTTTTATCTTAATCAGGATAGTGTAATGATGGAAATTGTACGCAAGTTTAATCCTGCGGCGGAATTTTCTATAGGCAAATACCCGATGATACCTGTTTTGGTTGTAATGCTCTGGATGTATACAGGCATGTTTGTGATTATATTTCTTGCTAATATACAGCGCATTGACACATCGATAATCGAAGCGGCAAAAATAGACGGCGCGACCGAAGCCCAAACACTGCGGCACATTATTTTGCCGTCGCTTTCCGGCGTTATTCTTACATGCGCTATTCTTGCCATTGCCGGTTCGCTCAAATCATTCGATTTGATTTATATAATGACCAATGGAGGCCCGGCAAACCAGACAAGCGTGTTGTCGCTTTTCATGTACATGATGGCATTCCGCGGCGCGCCTAATTATCCGCTTGCCAACGCTATTTCAACCGTAATGGTCATTATCAGTTTTATACTGATTGCGCTGACCCAGTTTGTGGGCAAACGATTTGGAAACAAGGAGTAAGATATGGCAGATGTACGCAAAGGTTCAATACCCGCAAAAACAATTATTTACGCTATAATGGCCGTATTTACCATTCTGGCGCTTTATCCTCTTTTTTGGCTTATTTTGCAGTCATTCAAAACCACGCAGGAATACCTTACATCAAGCAAACTTGCGCTGCCGCAGGCTTGGTTTGCGGGCAACTACCCTTATGCATGGAATATGGGTAAATTCGGCATACTGCTTATGAATAGTATTTTTTATACTGCTGTTACTGTTGTTGCGGTTGTTCTGTTGGGCTTTATGGCAGGATTCGCGTTTTCAAAACTGAAAGGCAAATCAACCAAAATACTGCATGGAAGTTTTATCATCGGTATATTACTTACGCTGCAATCAATTATGGTGCCTCTCTTTCTGATGGTGAATGCCGTTCATTTGTATAATACGCATCTTGGCGTACTCATTCCGTATATAGGACTGGGGCTGCCTATGGGCGTGTATTTAGGAACAGAATTTATAAACAGTATTCCAGAAGCGCTTATAGAATCAGCGCGTATTGACGGCGCAAAGTATTTAAGAATATTTTTCAGCATTATTCTTCCTATGACAGCGCCGGCCGCTATGACGGTAGGCATTCTCACCTTTACCGGTACATGGAATGAATTTATGCTTATCAATATCTTAACGTCAAATGATATGGTCAAATCGATACCGGTCGGCATTGGCCGTTTTTCCGGCGCTCTCGCGTCCGATTACGGCAAACAATTTTCGGCTCTCGTTATCGGTATGGTTCCTATGGTAGCCTTTTACCTTATTTTCCGCCGGCAAATAACCACAGGTGTTGCCGCCGGTGCCGTGAAAGGGTAAGCCTTATCTACGGGGGAGGGGGGCAAGCAATGGGCAAGCAATGCTTGCCCATTGTGATTTTATCCCGCATTTCCGCTATCCCGTATTTTTCACTTACGGATAATTTCAAAAATTTTTTCCAGCGCCTGTTTACATTCCGGCGCGAATGGAATATAAGGCCAGATATGCATCATCCTCTCGCCCGGATAC
>JAIRPM010000165.1 GCA_031257075.1 Spirochaetaceae bacterium | reverse complement strand
AACCTGTTTCTCAAAGATAAAATCAACCCGCTTATCGGCAGCGCGGGCGTCTCCGCCGTCCCGATGGCGGCGCGTGTGTCCAACAAGGTCGGCTTGGAGTACGACCCCAGCAACTTCCTGCTTATGCACGCGATGGGGCCAAACGTGGCCGGTGTCATCGGTACAGCCATCGCCGCCGGCGTTATGATAGCCGCCTACGGGGGGTAAAACAGTGGGCAGTGAGTAGTGGACTCAGGCGAACTTATCTATGTGGGAGCCCGTCTCGTTACCGGCGCTGTAGCCGCCGTATTGGCGATTGTGCTATGGTCACGGACACGGGACGGGGCATGGATGTTTGTCGTGCTGGCCGTTATCGCGTCCTATGTTGATATTGTTTACGAAGTGTTACTGCTGTTCGGTATCCCTCAGGGGCTTCTTCCGGCGGCAGGCGGCTTCGATACCGGCACCCTGCTTAAACTGATTTTTTCCTGCCTTCCCACAGTTTTTCTTATTATCGCTTTTACCCTTATGATAGCACGGCGAAAACGCTGGAGAGACTCTTAGCCTAACAGTTGCAACACCGCTTGATTGCGGGTATTGGCCTGAGCAAGCATAGCGACACCGGACTGCGACAGAATTTGGTCACGTACATAGTCTACCATCTGCTTGGCCATATCCGTGTCGCGGATACGGCTTTCCGCTGCTTGCAGATTTTCAGCGGCGCTGTCGATGCCTTGTACTGTATATTCAAGGCGGTTTTGGTAAGCGCCCAAATCCGCGCGCTGCTTGTTTACCAGTTGTAACGATAAGTCGACTGTGCCAATGGCGCGATTAGCATCTTCCGGCGTGTTGATACCGACAGATTCGCTAGCACCTACAGCGCGAAGTCCCAAACCGGCGGCTGTCATTGTGCCGATAAACACCTGTTTGCGCTGATCCATATTCGCGCCAATGTGAAACCACATAGATGCGGTGGGTGTCCCCTCGTTAGACGGCGAAGCAAAGCGCCCGGTCAGCATATTTAGCCCGTTGAATTGGGCATGACTTGCAATACGGTCAATTTCGTCTACTAGTTGGCTTACCTCAACCTGAATCTGCATACGGTCTTCATCCGTATAAATACCGTTGGCGGACTGTACAGACAACTCGCGCAAACGGTGCAATATATCTTGCGTTTCTTGAAGATAACCTTCAGCAGTCTGAATAAAAGAAATACCATCAGCAGCATTGGCCGATGCACGGTTGAGGCCGCGTATTTGGCTGCGCATTTTCTCAGAAACCGCCAAACCGGAAGCGTCATCTCCGGCGCGGTTTATCCGCTCGCCCGAAGACAGTTTTTCCATGCTCTTCGTTGCGCTCAACTGAGTAACACCAAGAGACCGGTCAGCGAACATAGCGCTCATATTATGATTGATAACCATATTAACTCCTTGCCAGTATCTGCCGAAACTGTACACAACAATAGATTAGATAGTCAAAAAGCCGGCCAAATTCCAATCCTGCTTTCCAAACTAGGCTACATACCTTCAGTATCGGCAGAAAAACCTTCCAACTTTAGGGTAACGCTGATTTATATATTCCCATTGTTCCCGATAAATTTCTACTACCCCTCTAAATTTCCAGTAAGTCCGCTACAAATACAAAGCCCCTATCACATCGAGAGGGGCTTTGTCAAAACGGCCTGCCGGTTCTTAACCGGCCGCACTGCTATTTGCGACGGTTTTAGAATCGTCTTCCTCTTTTGGAAGTTCCGGCGTGTCCGGCTGCGTTTCGGATGCGCCTTCTTCGGCAGGAACTTCATTTGGTTTACTATGCCGGCGTTTTTCTTTGTCCGCGGATTCCGTGGTTTTTAGTTCCATTGCCGAGACTGTGATATTAAGGGTTGCCTGGGCATTTCCATATAGTTTTAAGGCTATCTTATATTTACCCACACTTTTAATACCATTGCCCGGAACTTCAATCTTTTTACGCTCAACTTGAAAGCCCTGTTTTTCAAGTTCTGCCGCAATAGTCAGAGTTGTTACCGCGCCATACAACTTGCCCCCCGCGCCAGCAGGCATAGCCAAATTCAATTCCAATGCTTCCAGGCGTTCTTTGACAGCGCCGGCATCCTGCCGTTTCTGTTCTTTGCGCTTTTCTATTTCGTCACGGCGCGCTTCAAAGAAAGCCACCGTTTCCGTAGTGTACGGAACTGCCGCTTTCCTTGGAAACAAGAAATTTCGCGCATAGCCTTTTGCCACCTGCTTAACATCGCCTTCTTCACCCAAAGCCGCAATATCTTTGTTCAGTATAACCTTTACAGTAGCCATAATTCCTCCCGCCTAGTTTGCCACATAGGGCAAAAGCGCCAGAATACGGGCGCGCTTAATCGCTTCAGCCAACACCCGTTGGTGTTTCGCGCATGTGCCGGTAATACGGCGCGGTAAAATCTTTCCACGTTCAGTAATAAAACGCCGCAGTGTATCCGGGTCTTTATAATCAATTTTAAGTTTTTGATTACAAAAACGGCACACCTTTTTTTTAAGGTAATATTTACCTTCTTTAAGCGCGCTTCCCCTGCCGGAACCGCGGCTCCCCCTGTCATCGCTATCCGAATCCCGTTCACGTCCTGAACGTTCGCTTGTAACATATCTTTCGTCAGACATAGTATCTCCTTAATATTGAGCCTTGTGCAAAACTAACCGTGTTTGCGCAAGGCTCTATTGCGCTAAAATCAAAACGGTACATCATCGGCAAAGTCATCCGAAGGCACTTCGCCGCCATAATTTCCACCGCTATGGGAGCCGCCGCCGCCCGCACTATGGCCGACACCTTGCCCATAAGAGCCGCCACTCTGTCCATAAGAGCCGGCGGCCGGAGCCCCTCCTGCCCCCTGACCGGCGGGGCCTCCGCCCAACAGTTGAAGGTTATTTACCGAAATGACAACCCGTGAACGGTTTTGACCGTCCTGCTGCCAGCGGTCCTGCCGGAGTTCGCCGTCAATTCCCACTTGCTTGCCTTTTACAAGGTACCGGTTCAATGAATCGGCTTGTTTGCCCCAAAGGACAACATCAAAATAATTTGCCTCATCTTCCCAGTTTTCGCCTACTTTTTTGCGACGGTTTACGGCAACGGAAAAATTACACACAGCCTGCCCGGATGGCAGAATTTTGTATTCAGCATCGCGGGTAAGCCGGCCAATCAGCATTACATGATTCAGGTCCATCATCGTTACCTCCTGTTTGGCGCGACAAAGAGATAGCGGATAAGATTAGAATTTAGTTTGAATGTCTTATCAAGCGCCGCTATCGCTTGCGGTTCGGCGTTGATAGTAAAAATAACATACTTTCCGCGCCGGCGTTTGTTGATTTCATAAGCAAAATTACGGTCGCCCAGTTCATCGGTTTTTTCAACCTGAACGCCCGCACCGCTTAAGTCGGCAAGAATTTTCTCCCGCCCGCTGTTGTGCTGTTCTTCCTCTATAGGGAAAATAGCCACCAATTCGTATTGACGCATTACATCCTCCTCACGGTCAATAGGCCTGCCCATATCCCGCAACGCGGAAATATCACATGGACAGGCAAGGAGTTACGGCGCAAGGCCGCACTGTTTGAACTATGCCATAAGAGCATAAAAAGAAAAAGCCCCCGCAAAAAGAGCATCTTCGACGGCTTAAAAAATGCCCGGTAAATCCGCCTGAACAGCCGCAAGCATAGGCAGCAGTTTTTCGGCAAGATGGCGCGGCGCAGGCAGCATAAGGCGCACCGCCCGCGCCGAAAGCCCGTCATACGTTGAACAGCCGACCGTTTGCAAACCAACCTTATACGCTAAAAATTTTTGTAAATCAAAAGCGGCGTTTTCACCAGGATAGTAAAGCGTAAGAATTGGCGTGCGCTCGCTGGTACAGGCCGCCTTCAAACCGTGAAGCGCGGCCAGCACAGCCTGCTTGCCTGCAATAACATTTTCGGTATCGAGAAGCGCCGCGAGAGAAGCGCCGCTTGATGTGCTTTCCAGCGCCGCAATGGCAAGAGCGCGTCCAAGCGCTCCGCCGTTGAACGGGCATACAAGTTTTTTTAGTTGGGGGAGAACGCCATGTACATCAGAATTAACCGCATAGCCAAGTCTCAGGCCGGCCATACCAAAACCTTTGGAAAAACTTTTGGTAACAATAATGTTAGAAAACTCGTTTACTAACCTCAATGCTGAATTGGAAAATTCCATGTAGTCGCCGTACGCTTCATCAACAAGCAGAATCGTGTTTAACTCCCGGGCGCGCAAAGCAATTTTGCGTATATCAGAAAGCGCTATAATCTGTCCGGTAGGATTGTTAGGATTTTCAAGCGCAAACAAATTAAATGACGTATTCATTTTTGATATATAATCGTCCGCGTTGAAACGAAAATTATCTTCCGGCGGCAAAGCATAGTAATCATACAGAGCGCCCATGCAGTTAACATGATCAATATACGCGGTAAACTGCGGCCCGTATCCAAGCACTTTCGACCGGCGTGTAAGCGTAAGTATATTAACAGCATACAATAACTCAAGCGAACCGTTACCCAGCGCAAAAAAACTTTTGTCTATGCCGTTTATCCCATGAGCAGAACACCATACGGACAACGCTTCATGCAATGCTTCATCATGCGGATATGATTTTACCAGATAGCCGCCGTCCGCGCACAATCCGCGCAGACGCTCAACGACGAGAGCAGGCAGCGGCGCCGGATTTACTCCTAATGAGCAGTCAAGTTCGATGGGACAGTCCAGCGATTGTTCCGCATAATCTTTCACCGCATAGCCGCATATATAGTCGTTTATTTTATACATGTCTATTTTTAATTGATAACGGGCTGCCCTTGTTTAATAATTTTGTACACGCCCCATGTGAGCATCGGAATCACGTATACTATGAAAAACCCCCATGTAATGGTGCCGTAACCCCGTGCAATAAGCCCGGTAAGCCCGAATGTTGACACCACAGTGCCGAGTGCTATACAGCCAACCGCCGTAACCGGGCGTATCCATACGCGCGGTTTTTCTTTTGTATTGAACTGCCCTTCCAGCCTGTCGCTGACCGCTTTGATAAAGCCTGAACCGGTTTCTATCAGCGTACCAAAAAGCACTATCTGAAACACTATTTGCAGCCCGCGCATATTCAATTTTTCAAAAACAAAATTTACCGGAACCTGCGCGCGCGCGCTTTCGGGGTACTGTGAAACAAGCGTAATAAAAAGCATTACAGCGGGAATAATGGCGATAACACCCGCGAGCAGGCCGGCGATTATCGATTCACCACGGGTTTCAGAATCAGCAACGGTAAAAAGGAAAAGCGGAATCGCGGCAAGATTGTAAAAAGCGTATCTCGCGCCGCCGAACATCCAGCCCGGTTTTATTTCTTTCACCACCGTAAGTTGTTCATTTATAACATTGCCGAATTTAACAAAACACAAAACCATAAACGCAAAATATACGGCATAAAGAATGTATGACCAGACCGACATAACTTTTTCGAGCGTACTTGTCCCTTTGAAAATAAGGAAAATAATACCGGCAGCCATAATAATTACGCCTACCCATTTATGGAGGCCAAACACTTCCTGCATATTCGCGCCTGACGAAGCGACAACAACGGAAAGTACCAGCATAAGCAAAAACAAGTATAAAACTTCAAACACCACCCATGCCGGGCCAAGCAATTTTTTGAACATACTCCGGTAATCATAGGTTTTGAACACCCGCGCAAATTCAAAAGTAACCGCGCTTACCACAGCCCAAAAGAGCAGCGTAACCGTACTCATAGCAATGAGCCCGCCCAGCGAACCGTAGGGAAAAAAGAATTCCGCAAGTTCCGCGCCTGTGCCATAGCCTCCGGCAATAACGATGGATTGAAAAACCAATCCGGGAACAACAAGCCGTTGAAATTTGTTGTGTTTTTTTACACTCATACTATCCTTCTTACTATTCAATGCTGCCTTAGTATAACGCCCAAAGGCATCTTTAGTAAAGAGCGCACAGCGCCTCTTACTCCTCTCCCGCTCAGACTGGTATACTGTACTACGTTATGAATTTGGTTGTTATCGGCGCGCAATGGGGTGACGAAGGCAAGGGCAAAATCGTTGATTACCTTGCGGGAGACTCTGATATTGTTGTGCGCTACTCGGGCGGGGCAAATGCCGGCCATACGATTGTAGTGGGAGAGAAAAAGATAGCCCTCCACCTAATACCTTCCGGCATACTTTACCCGGACAAAATCGCCGTACTCGGCTCGTGTATGGTTATTGACCCCAAAGCGCTTTTTGACGAAATCGCTATGCTTGAAGAACACGGCATTCATGCCGAAGGGCGCATCCTCATTTCTGACCGCGCCCACCTTGTTTTGCCTCATTACATTAAACGCGACAAAGAACGGGATGCCGCCCGCAAACGGCCTATCGGCACCACAGGGCGCGGCATCGGTATCACCTTTTCACAAAAAGCGGAACGCGACGGCATACGTCTTGCCGACCTTGACTGGCCGGAAAAACTGGAAGAATTGCCGGACGAAAGCCGCGCTTTTGTATTATCCTACAAAGAAAGGCTGCTCCCGATGAGCCTTTCGCTTACCGCTTTTCTTGCCGCGCGCAAAGGGAAAAAAGTGCTGTTTGAAGGCGCTCAGGGGGCGTTGCTTGATATTGACAGCGGCACTTACCCCTATGTATCCAGCGGCATGTCCGGCGCGGCGGGCGCAGCGGCGGGCGGCGGCTTAGGGCCGCGTTCCATTGACAAAGTACTGGGCGTGTTCAAAGCGTACTCCACGCGAGTCGGGAACGGCCCTTTTCCCACAGAATTCGACCCGGCGCGCGAAGGGCCGCTCTGCTCCTTTATACGTGAAACAGGCAATGAATACGGCGTAACCACCGGCAGGGCGCGCCGGTGCGGTTACCTTGACCTTGTAGCCCTCCGTTATGCCTGCCAAGCCAATTCAATAGATTCTCTTGTTATGACTCACCTTGACGTATATGACACCCTTGCTGAAATCAAGGTATGCACTGCCTACGATATTAAAGGTTTCCCTACCGAAAACTTTCCGGCAAGCATTCCCGCGCTCGAATCCGCCAAGCCTATTCTGAAAACCTTTCCCGGCTGGCAGCAAAACATTACGAATGCGGTGTCCTATACGGCGTTGCCGCCTCAAACAAAAGATTATATTAAATTTATAGAAGAGTACTGCCAGACAAAAGTTGGCATTATCTCTGTCGGCGCCGACCGCGGCCAAACTTTTGTGCGGGAACCGGTGTGGAGTTAAGGAGACTGTAAAAATGAAACCGATTTTAGGAATTACTATGGGCGACCCGTCCGGCATTGGGCCGGAAATAACGGTTAAGGCTCTTGAAAACAGGCATGTTTGGGACATCTGCCGGCCTTTTGTATCCGGCGATGCGCGAGTTATCGAAAAAGCGGCGCGGGAAGCGGTCAAGCGTCCCGGCATAAAAATCAACGCGGTAGACACCGTCAAAGACTGCCGTTTTGAGTATGGAACAATAGACGTACTTGACCTGAAAAACGTCGAGATTGAAAAACTCAAAATTGGGCAAGTTGACGCAATGTCCGGCAACGCGGCGTTTACTTCCATCAAAAAAGTGATAGAACTCGCGCTTGCGGGGGAAATTGACGCAACCATTACCAACCCGCTCAACAAAGAAGCGTTGAATTTGGCCGGGTATCACTATGCCGGCCATACGGAAATATACGCGGATTTGACCGGCACCAGCGATTATTCGATGATGCTTGCTGACGGCGAACTGCGGGTAGTGCATGTTTCAACCCATGTGTCGCTGAGGGAAGCCTGCGAGCGTGTTAAAAAAGGGCGCGTTCTGAGCGTAATAGAATTGGCGCACCGCGCCTGCCAAAGTTTAGGCATTGCAAAGCCGCGCATCGCTGTAGCAGGACTTAATCCGCATGCCGGCGAAAACGGCTTGTTTGGCCGCGAAGAAATCGAAGAAATCACACCGGCACTAGAAGCAGCGCGGGCGGCGGGCATTGACGCGCAAGGCCCCGTTCCGCCGGACACGGTATTTGCTAAAGCGCATGGCGGCATGTTCGACATTGTTGTAGCAATGTACCATGACCAGGGGCATATCCCGCTCAAAGCGCTTGGGTTCCAGTACGACAAGTTGGCGGGTAAATGGCAGGCCGTAAACGGTGTCAATATTACGCTCGGTTTGCCGATTATCCGCAGTTCGGTAGACCACGGCACCGCATTCGGCCATGCATGGCAGGGAAGCGCCAGCGAATCAAGCCTTGTCAATGCCATTGAATATGGTGTCCGCCTTGCGGTAAATAGAAAGTAACCGTCCCGGCTTCTTACCCGCTTTCATTTTCCCGCGCCCTCTTTGCAGGAAGCCTTTTTTAGGGTAGTATACCGGTATGAGTGATGAAGTGGATACAGGAAACGGCAGTTCCGAAGAAATATCGGAATACAGCGTTAGTAACCGGCTGCCGGCAGTAAATAAAAAACTAGAAGAATCCGGACATAACGCGTTTGCTAATCCTGTTGAATTTTACAAGACTGTTATGATGGACGGTAAAGACACGTCAGCGCGGCTTCATACCGTTTTTCAAAAGTATATCCAGTCGAAAGACCCCAAAGACAAAACAGTTTTTCGCATGCAACTGATTAGCCCTTTTTGGGAACACATGGGCGCGGTTGCCCGTAGTTATGCCGGTTCGCCGTCTCCGTCCAAAAAATACGCGCTGCGTTTCGGGATTCTCCATCCCAGCCTCTTAACCCCCGAACTGCGCGATTTTTTTGCCAAAATTGTTGACGGCAGTTTTCAAGATTTGTCTATCTATTACCTTGATGAATGGGTAAAGTTTGTCGGGCTTGGTAAAATACGCGCCTCGACAACCGATGAAGCGCCGGTCAAGCGGGGAAACACGACCGGCCACCTTAACGCGCTTTTGGACAAAGCCAGCGGCAAGGCGGAAGGCAATAAAAGCCTTCTTCTTGAAAAAAATCTTGAACGCGGCCGGCTCGAAGAAAATCTTACCGGCATGGCGCAATACATCTGTAAACATGATGAAAACTTTATTTTCCCCAAAGTTTCCGATACGTATACCGAAGAACAAAAGAAAAATTTGCAAGACTTGCAGGATATTGCCAAATCCCTTCTGCGGATAGACCGCGAAATGGCATCGCTTCTGAAAGAATTAAACGAAGCGCTGGAAGAAAGCGGCAAACTGAAAGACAAACTTGACGAGGAAATAGCCAACTCCGCGGTCAGCACCAGTGACGGCGCTGTCGCCGGTATAGACCTGGGCGCCATTGACACCGAATTCGGCTCTGTACGTCAAATGGCTAAAATGACC
Organism: Spirochaetaceae bacterium; assembly: GCA_031257075.1. GTDB lineage: Bacteria > Spirochaetota > Spirochaetia > Treponematales > Breznakiellaceae > JAIROZ01. The sequence continues at coordinate 4,803 of JAIRPM010000165.1, read as the reverse complement.
ATTGGCCGGCAGGGCAATGCTTTTCCAATTCTTACCACCGAATTTTTCCGCTGCCAGCCGGCGACTACCGGCACAAAAGAAAACATCCTCGGCCTTTTGGCATGGATCGAAAGCATTGACAGCGAAGTGTTTCACCGCGCATACAAAGGAAAACCAAACCGTATCGTGCCCTATGTGATAATGCTTCCCACTTACGGCGATTATGGAATCTGCTGGGAACCTTATGACAAACGCAACAAAGCCACAAGCCGTGGGCGTATTGCCATTCCGATGTACCCGAAAAACCTTACCGTTGCCGTACTTACCGCCGTTGCCGACCTCCGCTGGCAGGTTGCCAAAGAAATAGCCTCCTACTATTGGATGGAAGAAGGATTGACAGGCAATTATTACCAATGGTTTCAGGCACAGAAACTCAAAGGCGATGTTAAAATGTTTTTCATCCAAGATTACATTATGTGGCTTACCAAAGAGAGCGAAGGTACGCAAAAATTGCCCAAAGAAGTGCGCAGCACCTTCTGGCGTTATATGCCGTTCCCGCAGAGCCTCAAAGAAAAACTGAAAGACCGCAACCTGATATATCAGGAACTTTATCAAAAAGATTTAAACCGCGCTATGTCCGATGGGTATTGATGTATGGCAACTGGCGTGTTGATTGCCGGAACGGAAAACCTCCTATTAAGCGCTCTTGTCAGGCGTATGGCAAAAGACGATGTCCCTAACACGCTTGCGCTGATAGGGCATGCGGAAAAACCCGGCCTGAGCGCCGCTGACAAATCAGAAGGAAAAAGCGCCTTTCTGGAATGGGGGGCAGGCCCGCTTGCCGCCCGCGCCCTCGTCCTTGCGGCGGAAAACCGTTTGAATGCGGCGCTGCCGGCAGCCGGCGGAAACGCTCTGGGAACGGCTATACTTGTCTGCGCACCCCCTGCCCGTTTTCTTTCCGCCAATCCTGACGTAAGCGAAATCAACAGCGTCATCGACCGTTATGTAAAAAGTTATATGTTTTTAGTCCGCGAACTGCGCCGGGCTTTTACCAAGCGCGGCGGCATTCTTGCCTTTGTCAGCGCAGGCGGCGGCGCGTTCGGCGGCGCGCTCTGCGGTGTCATTACGGCGGCGTTTTCCGCTTTTGCCGAAGAACTATTTGTGGCAGCAGCCGGCGAAAAACTCATCGGCTTCTCGTCCGCGCAAGCGCTTTCCGGCGCGGAAGCGGCAGACGAGAATGCCGGCGTTATCCTAAAAACGCTTTCCAATTGCAGGAAAAACGATTTTTGCAAATGGCACAAAACCGGCGCATCTAAAACATTTCTGGATATAATAAAACGCTAGAGTAGTATTAGCATCAGGTTAATCAGCGTTGCCCCCAGAAAAGCACTGAAAAATGCAAACGAGCATTTTTCGGTGCTTTCTTTCCCTGTATTTGCGCAATGAAATGAGCAAATACAGGGGGCAACGCTGATTAGCATCGAGTTAATCAGCGTTGCCCCAGCGGACGCTTTTTCTTTCTGGCGCTTCCGGTTAGACTATGTGTATGACCGGTACTTGTTTTGTTTTGGGCGCGGGGTTTTCGGTACCTGCCGAACTTCCGCCGCAGGAAACGCTCCTGCGCAGCCCGCCCCCTGAAATCGCGGATATAGTAGGAAAAATTTTTAACATTGACCCTGAAAAACACTATGATGAAATTGAAAAAATTCCGCTTGAAGATATATTTACTTTTTTGGATAGAATTAATATCAATCATGAATTGATACCGGACACCGATATTGATTTTGCCTTTGCCTACAACGCGAAGCGTATTATTCTGAATCATATCATAAACGTATTCAACAGCAAACTTGCCGCAATGCATGAAACCGAAGCATATTATCATTTTTTTGACCAAATTGTCCGGCGGCGGATTGCCGGAGAATCAAACACCGTCATCACGCTCAACTGGGATACTATTCCCGAATACTATATTTATAAATCATATAAAAATCACAATATCTATAAAGCGGGTGTTGATTATGCATGTTATGACTTTGATTATGACGATAATTCAAGGTATGTACAGTCTATCCTCCGCAAAGCAAAAGGTTTTAGTACTATCAAAGTGCTGAAGTTACACGGTTCGATAAACTGGCTTCATTCAAATGCGCTCGGTTATTTGCGCGTAAAAGAACAGACCGGCGCGGCGCCTTCGGGGCTTGTCGCGCGGGCTTCCGAACAGCGCGAAATGGAAAACATTTTGATTACGCCTACACTGCTAAAAAACATCGAAAATACGCACCTGAAAATGATATGGTTTAACGCCGGCATCGACTTGTTAGAAGCGCGGCGCGTTGTTTTTTTGGGTTATTCTCTCGCGCTTGCCGATTTTGATTTCCGGTATTTGCTTTTAAAATCAATATGCCGGCGGAAAGATGTAAAACTCCGCGTACTCCTTTATCCCGAAAACGCAAGCGCGGAAAAATTATACAAGCGAAACCAAACCGAAGCGCGTTACCGGAATTTTTTTATTGGTAATAACATTCAGTACAAATATATGAATGTAAAAGATTTTATGCAAAACGACAAACTTATCTGGAATTGGTAAAACGCTGTACGGCGCTGTTATGATTCACCTCCAAATCTATAGCGCAGAGCAGCCTTGAAGCCCGCGACAATGCTGTTGTTTGCGTCAATTTCCGCAATGCGTAATCTAATTAAATTTTTGTATTCAACGGCTGAGGGCATATACTGCCAGCGAATCGAAACGCCCGCAATTACGCTTAAATTTGAATTTATCTTATAACCGATATTAGGCTCGGCGCTGAATAGAGAACAATTATTTTTATCCAGAATATTTAATGAATTCAATTCCATGTTAAAAAACAAAAAATCGTTTATATTAAGCAGCGTTCCCAAACCGCCGCCGAAGCAGAATTTTCCCGCGTCAAGATGATAACTTGCCATTAACGTTGTATACAATTTTGGCACACCCATTTTGAAAGCAACAACGCCGGGCGCTATGTCGGAAACGCTTAGTTCCGCCGCGTAATAGCCGTTCCGCAGCACAATAGGAATCAGACCGAGAGGTATGGTGTTTTCGCCGTCAAGCACAATATTTATCACCCCAATTTGCAAGCCGTTTATTTTACCCGCATAATTGAACGCGCCCATTTGAACGCCGGTCGTATCGCCGCTTGTAATGTTAGCGGCGGCAGTCTGCAAACCCCAAAAATTGCCTGTGTTAATATTGAGCGCGCCGAGTTCAAAAATACTATGGTCGCCTTGCGCAAAGTTTGCCACACCTACAAGCGGCAGTTTAAAATCTTCCGTTACAATATTTACAACAAATGTATACAGCGTACCTTCCGCATACAAACCGCTGCCCAGCGTAAAAAACAGAACCGGCAGCAACGCATAAATCTTTTTTCGCATGCCCTATAGTAATAAATAGAGGGAGGGCATGAGTAGTGTCGCCAACGAAGTTAGCGCGTGGGCAGCAGGTATAGTGGTTGGGTGAACAGAAGTTCAGGCCGGTATACCAGTTCTAACGAAAATATCAACGTTTAGAACCGATATACCAGCCCGAACTTCTACCCACTACCCACTATCCACCGTTCACTACTTCAGTGTAGGCCACTTCCCCTGAGAAAGGCCGCTGAAGTCCCATGTGTCCGTGCTCCAGCCGAGGCCTGTGGGAGCGGCGGCTGTCCATGTGGTAATTTTTCTGAGGCCGTTCGTGTCATTAGCGACACCTTTGCCCCATTTGGTGATGCCCTGCGCATCATCGCCATCATCGGTGTGAGTCGAGCCGTCTCCTACCTGCATAGCAGCATTGGCTATGTTGTTGGTAAAGGTTATCGTGTTGTTGGCATCATTGGCATAGCCGGCAAGGCGCCCATAACCTGTGGAAGGACTTACTATGGCTTTTGTGCCGACAGCCGCGCAATCCTTTATCGTGAAGTATAAGTTCCGACAACCAGAAGCAGTAGGAACGCCTCCTATAAAACCGCCCGCATAACTGTTGGCACCAGCAGTAACTTCAACATTTCCAGAAGCATAACAGCGCTCGAATGTTACAGCCATTGTCAACGTACTGCCGTTTACATCTCCTATAAAACCGCCTGCAATAGCATAGCTGGTGGTATTTGCAGTAACATTTCCAGAAGCGTAACAATCGGTAAAACTCAGACTCCCATTGTCAGAACCCGAATACATCCGACCCACAAAACCGCCGACAGGGCCGTAACAATGTTCCGCCTCTATATTCACTTCTGATGAACATCGAATCATAGTTATCGACTTAAAGTCCCTCGCCTCACCAAAAAACCCGCCAAAAAGTATTAAGTACGCCGAAGGAGCGCAAGCTATCTTCAAATTACCTTTCACTTTGACATCTTGTACGGTAATTCCGACTGTGGCATCGCTGATATATGCCAGCAACCCGCCAAAGTAGCCGCTTCGAGGTGCAACTGTTGGCTGGTTATTCGGCGTAGACACTTCCAGCGTAAAGTTTTCAAGAACCGCGCCGTCACCCAGGCTCTTAAACAACCCCGCCTTATTATTGCTGCCACTAAAGTACGACACATCCAGCACCAGCCCTGTTATCGTGTAGCCGTTACCGTAGAAGTGTCCCTGGTAGCCGGAAGGGCCTACCCAGCCGGTTGTAACAGGTTGATTGCTTGAGTCCCGGTAGTCTGTCAGGTCGATATTACAGGCCAGACTGTAGTTCGCGTTGAGGTCAACGCCGCCATTCCCGTCGCCGCCGAGTTTCTCGTAGAACTCGTTTGCGCTGGAGATACGGTTACCCACTTCCTCCGCTGCTATGGGGGCAAGGCTCAG
>JAIRPM010000146.1 GCA_031257075.1 Spirochaetaceae bacterium | reverse complement strand
CCTTTCCCCAGGAAAAAGACAAGCATGCCCCTTTCCCCAAAATGTTCTTCTGCTTCTTCATCTTCTTTGTCTCCTCGATGTAAGTAATTCTAAGGCCGCCCCCCAAACTGGGAAGTATTGCCAGCCTTTCCCTCTACTATACTGCACTTTGAAAAAAATGTCAAGCGGTTCGTGTGGATAGTGGGTGGTGGGTGAAATTTCGGGCCGCTTCCTCAAAGGCTCGCGTCATGGCTGTCAGACCAAACCCAAGGCCAGCGGTTTTTGAGGGTGGACGCGGCGGTTTCCGCGCTTTGCCTGTTTGTAAAAATCGCGTAACACACAGAACCTGAACCGGTCAATCCCATTATAGCCGGAGAATATGTTTGCAAATCCGCTGTCAACTTTGTATAACCGTCCCGCTCTTCGGGGTTTCCCCGCTGGAGGAAAACGGGCAAAAAATGGTTGAGCGCGGCCTCCTCATTTGCCGGACGCGGCGCGGCGCGGTATTCATCGAGCAGCGCGTAGGCGCGAGCGGTCGAAGAAAAAAAACCGGGATGAACCAGAACCGTCCAAAACGGCGTTTTAACCGGACACGGTATTCTAAGGATATGTTCGCCGCGCCCGCTTACATAGGCGCAAAAAGGCCCGCCTTCTATGTCAGCGCCGCCGCACGAATCGCACAAGGCATTTTCCAGCGCCATAATAAAAAAAGGAACATCGCTGCCAAGTTCAGTGCCCAGCGCCATAAGTTCATACTGAGAAAAGGGGGAAGGAAACAAACGGTTAAGCGCGGCAAGCGCCGCCGCGCCGTCCGAAGAAGCGCCGCCCAGCCCGGCGCCCGCCGGAATGGCTTTTTGAATATGGACTTCAAGGTGAAAGGACAGCGCTTTTTTCCCCGAAAAGAGGCCGGCAGCGCGATAAACAATGTTTTTTTCAAGGGGAAGCGACACCGCATCGAACGCCGCAGGGATGGTTTCCGAATTCATCAAAATAGAACAGGAAAATGACTTTGCCGGATGCGCCGTAAATGTAAGCGTGTCATAAAGCGGCAGCGCGATAAAAACGCTTTCGATACTGTGAAAACCGTCTTCCCGCCGTTCCCCGACTTTCAAAAGCGCGTTAATTTTGCAGGGCGTTTTCAACGTTATTGAATTATTCATTTGACAGCGCCTCCATAAGTTTTTTTTCCAACGCGATGGAATTTTCCGATACAAATTCCCGTTTGCCGGCAAGAACAGGAACATCGAGTACAACACGAGCGGGATGCCCCGCCGCCTTGCCAAGCACGATAACGCGCTTTCCCATGTACAGCGCTTCGCGGGGCGCATGGGTTACGGCAACCACAAAACGTTTTTCGTTATGGAGCAGGCCGGCAACCGCATCCATAAGTTGGACACGGAGCGGCAAATCAAGTGATTGGAAAGGTTCATCCATAAGAATAAGCGGCGCCGGATAACTCCAAGCACGGGCAAGGGCGATGCGGTGGCGCTGTCCGCCGGAAAGTTCGGCGGGTTTTCTGTCGGCATAGTCCTCCATTGCGCAGAGGCGCAAAAAATACCGCGCTCGTTCACGCGCCTTCGCCTTTCCTAACGCGGATTCCAAAACGAGCATTATATTTTCCAAAGCCGTAAGGTGCGCTAACAGGCGCGGTTCCTGAAAAACGACCGCCGCAGCCGGCACAGCCTCGCCTGAGGCGCTGATTTTTCCCGCTTGAGGGCGCAGAAGTCCCGCTATCAACCGCAAAAGTGTTGTTTTCCCGCAGCCCGAAGCGCCTAGAAGCATAACAGGATTGGCTTCTTCCCCGCCGTCAAAAAAAGCCATGGAAAAATTCTTGAAAATGGTGTTTTTGCCAAAACCAAAAGTGATATGCTCACAAGCAATGGTCATAGGCCGGCCTTTCCCGCAGATTGGGCGCATAGTCTGAGCACCACGTCCGAAAGCGCCGCAGCCAAAATGACGGCCAGCGTCCATGCAAACAGTTCGACTGTTTCAAGATAGGCCTTTGCCCTCTGAATTCCGCTGCCCAGCGCGTTCATAGGCTGAACAAGTACCTCCGCAGCGACAACTACTTTCCAGCCGAGGGCAAGCGCCGCGCGGATTCCGCCGGTTAGAAAGGGCATCAAAACAGGCAGGTAAAGGTGGCGCAGCCGCTGCATACGGCCAAGGCGGTAAACCTCAAACAGTTCGCGCAATTCAAGGCTGACCGCCTGCAAGCCTTCGATGGTAGTGGAAACAATTATGGGGAAGACAAGCAAAAACACGGTAAACACAGGCGTTCTGTCCGCGCCCAACGCAAGATAGGCTATCAAAATAACGGACATAACGGGGGTAGAAGCAATCACCGTGAACAACGGGCGGAAAAAGGCGCAGGCGCGTTTATTCAGGCCGCAGACCAGGCCGGCAAGAAAACCGGCGGGCGCTGAAATCACAAGGCCGGTAAAAAGCCGGACGGCGGAAGTGCCGAGCGCCTTGTAAAAAGCGCCGTCTTTTAGCAGCGCAATGAAACGGGTTATCACGGCGAGAGGGCCGGGAAGGATGAGGTTACTGTTTACTATGCCCGCTCCGGCAAACCATACGGCGCAAAAAACAACAATCCCCGCCGCAAATGCGCCTTTTTCGGACAAAATGGTTTTGTTCAACACGGCAGCCGCCTAAGGAAGCACCGAAATGAGAAACTACAAGGGGCAACGCTGATTAGAGTCAATGTAATCATCGTTTGGCCTAGGGCGCTTTGTAATAAAATGAGCCGTCAGGCATTTTGCCTCCGATAGATGACGGCGCAAAATCAAGGAAGGCCTTGAACAAGGCTTCAAGCGCGGGTTTGGCTTGCATGGCATCCTGATAGACAAAATTACTGCGCGGCACCGAAGATGCGGCGGCCGTTTTCGTTATGCCCAAGCCGTATTTTTCGGACAGAATCCCGGCCTGTTCGGGGTGCGCCGTTACCCATGCAATTGACTCTTTCACCCTGCCGAGCAGCGCTTTTATGAGCGCCGGGTTTTGCCGCGCAAATTCAGCGTTGACCGCCAGTACAGTCATCGGGTAATTGGGCTGGCCGGAAATGCGCCCCCATTCGGTTTCAAGCGCGCTTATGCGGCGTATGGCGGCGTTACTCTGCATCGCCATTGTTGAAAAAGGCTCCGGCAAAACGGCCGCCTGTATCCGTTTGGCTATCAACGATTGCGCGATTTCGGGATAGGCTAATGAAAAATCAAGTTTGACATCTTTGTCCGGCTGAAGGCCGTTTTTTTCAAGAACTTTGCGAAATACGTATTCGGGAACGGCGCCTTGCCCCGCGACAAAAACGGTTATTCCCTTCAAATCCTTGACCGATTGAATACCGGGCGCGGCGCTGAGCAGGCTAAGCATGCCGTTACCGGTTACGGCGGCAATTTGCAGCGGCTTTCCCGAAGCGGCGATTTTTGCGGCAATATTGGGGGGTAAGATGCCCGCTTTTATTTCACCGGAAATCATCCGCGCCGCCATTTGGCCGGAATCGGCAAGTAAATCCATTTTTATGGTAAAACCGGGAACGGCAAGCGGTTTCTCAAACAATTCGACAAGCGCCACGCCGGACGGGCCTTTTATCGCGTAAACGGTGAATTCCGTTTCGGCATGGGCAGCCGCACCCGCCAAAAACGCGCCCAAAAAAAGAATGTGTACGGCCATTCGCGGCGCAAAGCGTTTCGATGCCGCAGTGTTTTTCTTCATAAAAGCAGTATAGTTTTTTTGAAAGCGAAAGCGCAACAGGGTTTAGGGCGCCATTGTCTTTCACGCTAACTATGCGTACAGGGCCATTGACAAAAATTCACCGGTATGCGTATAATCTCTCCATCCTGTAAAGGGAAAAACATTCAATAACCAATAAGGAGGTAAACAGTGGTTGCAGGTATAGTGCGGCTTGTGCGGGGAATTGTCATTGCATGGCTGATACGAGTATTCACTCAGACTGATACAATCCGCTATCAAATGCTTGCATTAGTAGCAGGAGAAATTAAAGATAAAAAGATAAGGGGCTGTGTGGCCGAATTGGGAGTTTACAAAGGGGATTTCGCAAAAAAGATTAACGGTCATTTCCCTGACAAAACATTATATCTGTTTGATACATTCAACGGTTTCGACAAACGTGATATAGAAATAGAAAAAGAATTTAACCGTAACGCAAAAGAAAACGATTTTTCCAACAATAACATTGAATTAGTAATGAAAAAAATGAAATATCCCTCCAATTGTATAATGAAGAAAGGCTATTTCCCTCAAACAACTCAAGGCATAGAAGAAAAATTCGCGTTTGTAAGCATAGACACCGATTTGTTCGAGCCTATATACCAAGGGCTGCTCTATTTTTATCAACGGCTTGAAAGGGGCGGTTACATATTCGTACATGATTACAACGGCAAAGTATACGGCGCAAAAGAAGCGGTACAGCGATTTTCCAGGGAATTCAACGTTCCCTACACACCCTTAAGCGATTTGTGCGGCAGCGCGGTTTTCTCAAAATAAAAAATTTCCCGCGCCCGGCCACCGGCTACCTGAACAGGGGCGTGAGGGTTTTCAGATACTTTTGGTATTCTGTATATGCTTGTTCATAAGCGGCCGCCGATTGCGGGTTTGGCATGGCGCATTCATCTTCGCGGATGGAAATATGCCCGGCGCATAGAGCGGCTATCGGTGCCGGTTTTCCCTGCTCTTTGAACAGGCACCAAAGGGCCTGCAACGCGCCGCCCATTGCGGCGGCCTCGCTGTTAGCGGGGCGTTTGACCGGCACGTTCATAATATCCGCCGCCATTTGCCGCCAAATGCGGCTTTTGCTGCCGCCGCCGGTTATGCGGATTTCACGGGGGGCAAAGCCCAAAGCACGGAAGGCATCCAGGCCGCCGCGCATCCCGAAAATGGCACTCTCCAATGCGGCACGGGCTATATTGGCGCGGGAACAGTTCGCGGCGCTTATCCCGTTAATCCCCGCCCGCCCATTCGGAAGATTGGGTGTGCGCTCGCCGTTAAAGAACGGCAGGAAAACAATGCCGCCCGCGCCGATGGGCGCTTTATCCGCTTCATTGTCGAATTCTTTTACGTCCATATTAAAAAGTTTGCGTGTTTCTTCGCTTGCCACCGTGCAGTTCATCGTGCAGAGGAGCGGCAGATAACCGCCGCTGGATGCGTTAAAGCCGGAAAGCCCGTTTTTGGGGTCGGCTATAGGTTTATCCGAATACCCGAAAAGCGTACCGGATGTTCCCAGACTCATTGTTAAAAAACCGTCTTCAACCGTGCCGGTGCCGATAGCGGCCATCATATTATCGCCGCCTCCCGAAGATACGGGTATGCCGGCCGGTATTCCCCAGCGTTTTGCGGCGGCCTCCGTTACAAAACCGTTGGGCGCGTCCGATGCGATAAGCGGCGGCAAAAGGCTGAAAAGGTTCGGGTCAATGGCATCGCAGAGTTTTTTTGACCACTGCCGCCGTGTCCCGTCATAGAGCGCCGTCCCGGAAGCATCGCCGTCTTCCGCATTATACGCGCCGGTAAAGAGATAATTGAGGTAATTGTGAGGCAGCATGATATAGCGCAGACGAGCAAACGCTTCCGGCTTATGCTGTTTAAGCCAAAGAATTTTGGGCGCTGTAAAGCCCGGCAGCATGAGGTTGCGGACTTCGGCAATAACTGCATCATCGCCCCCGACAGCCTGTGTCAATTGCGCGCATTCGCGGACGGTTGAAGTATCATTCCAGAGTTTAACGTTGTAA
>JAIRPM010000118.1 GCA_031257075.1 Spirochaetaceae bacterium | reverse complement strand
GCCATTGTCGCGTCCGCTGTGCCGCGCGGCGGCGGCAAACCGGATATGAAAAATTCGCAAGGACGCGGGTTTTTCAGCCATCCGGCTACTAAAACTTTTCAGGCGCTGCGGATAGCTGTCAATGGTGAATTGGAACGGCTGGAAAGCCGGCTTGAGGCGGCTTTTGCAGCCCTTGCGCCCGGCGGGCGTATCGGCGTGATAAGTTTTCATTCGCTCGAAGACCGGATTGTAAAGAATTTTTTCCGGGATAGGGCGAAACCGGCAGAGGCGGCAAATATGCCGCCATCTTGTAAGCCAAAACTGCCGATAAAGAGAAGGGGGTGTTGCCGCATTGTTACCAAAAAGCCGGTAACGGCAGGCAGCGCGGAACGGCAAAGTCATCCGCCGTCACGCAGCGCAAAGCTGCGGGTAGCGGAAAAGACCGGCGGATAGTAGTTCGGGATGGCGGGCGTTTTCCGGCAGGAAAACGTTATTGATGCCGGCCCGGCAAATCAAAACTATCCGCAAAAATGGGGTTTTTATGTTGAAATTTATAACACTGTACGCGTTTGTTCTGAGCATCCCGTTTGCGCTGGGGCTGGCGGCGGCTCAAGCAAACCGGTATACCGCGCTTCAAAAAGATATGGCCGCGCTGCAGGCTGAACAAGAGACGATTGTCGATGCCAACAAACAACTCTTGACGGAAATAGCGCAGCTGTCATCGCCTGTACGCATTGGAGAATTTGCCCGTGATACGCTGAGGCTGGATAAAAAAGAACCGGAAGATGTATTGCAAATTCATATATATGGAAGGCGGCATGGAAACTGAGTATAAAGAAAATTTGCTCACATTTGATGAACTGCGCCAGGCGGGTTTCACGGTTGAATCGTTTGGCGCGGCAGACCCGCGTTTTTTCAGCAGCGTATGCGTCGATTCGCGCAAGGCGCGTAAGGGCAGCCTTTTTGTCGCGCTGCGCGGTGAAAAGGCAGACGGCCATGATTTTGCGGCGGACGCGATAAACGCGGGGGCGGCAGGCATAGTTATTGAACGCGGGCGCGGCGATATTATTGAACGCGCAAAAGGCCGCTGCCACATAGTTTTAGCGGATGACACTCTGAACACATTGCAGAAAACCGCCGCCTTATATGTATCTAAATTTGATACATTATTTAAAATAGGAATTACCGGTTCATCCGGGAAAACAACAGCCAAAGAAATATGCGCATCAATTTTTGCCCAAGAAAAAAAAGTCATTTACAACGAAGGAAATTTAAATTCAGATACCGGCCTGCCGCTGGCGGTATTCACTATACGCAAAGAACACGAAACCGGAATATTTGAAATGGGAATGAACCGGAAGGGAGAAATGGCTGAAATCGCCGCCGTACTCAAGCCGGATATTGCCCTTATTACTAATATAGGCAGCGCTCACATTGGCATTCTGGGAAGCCTTGAAAACATAGCCCGTGAAAAGCAGGCAGTGTGTTCACAGTTTACCGGAAGTCAGACGCTGCTTGTCCCTCAAAATGTATCATTTCAAAATATATTCAAAACTAGTACACATGGGCGTGTTGTTTTTTATGATACGCTTGATACGTTTACCGGCACTGTGGAAAATGCCGGCCTTAACGGCAGCACGATACGCTGGGACGGTTTTTCCGCCCGTTTCCCGCTGGCGGGAACGCACAATGCGGAAAACGCGCTTGCTGCTCTTGCCCTTGCCCGGGAATGCGGCGTAAGCGGCGCGTCTATCGCGGCAGGCTTAGAATCGGTTAAACCGCTTTTTGGGCGGGCAGAAGTGCTGCGAACGTATACGCGGGACGGCACGGGCTATACGCTGGTGCGGGACTGCTACAACGCCAATCCTGAGTCTATGGAAAAAGCGCTTGATTTCTGCGATGAAATCAAGACGGCATCTGATTCTCCGGCTGTTCCGCGCAAACTTTATATCATTGGAGCAATGCGCGAATTGGGAAAAGAAACGGAAACCGAACACCGGAAACTGGGGAAACGGCTGGCTGTTTCCGGCGCGGATGCCGTGTTTTTGTTTGGTGAAGAAACAGAAATCAGCGCAGATATACTGCATGCATGTACAACAAAAAAAAATATATATCAAACAAATGATATAGACGAACTTATACGCGCTGTCCGTGCCGAAGTACACAAAGACGATTTAATCTTATTAAAAGGCAGCCGTTCTTGCGGACTAGAGCGGGTGGAAAAGGGGATTTAGAATGTTTTATAAATTTTTGTATCCGCTCTACAAATACTGGACGGTATTTAACGTATTTCAGTATATTAGTTTCCGTGCCGCTTATGCCGCGCTTACTACGCTTCTCATCTGCTATGCCGCCGGGCCGCATATTATAGAACGCCTGCGCCGGTTGAAAATAGGGCAGTCTATACGCGAAGACGGCCCCGCGACGCATCTTTCCAAAACCGGCACCCCTACAATGGGCGGTACGCTTATTATTTTGTCGGTACTAGTAGCGGTGCTGCTCTGGCAAGATATAGAAAGTGAAATAGTATGGATAACGGCGGCGGCATTTGCCGGATTTGGAACCATCGGTTTCATTGATGATTATCTTAAAATAAAAGCGAAAAATTCTGACGGCCTTTCCCCCAAAGCAAAACTGATAATGCAGTTTATGCTTGCCGCCGTTATTGTCTGCCTGCTTTATTTCAAAATGCATATATCATCAGCAATATATATACCGTTTTTCAAAAATCCGGTTGTTGATTTAGGGCCGTTATGGATTCCTTTTGCCATACTGCTTATTGTTGGTGAAAGCAACGCGGTCAATTTGAGCGACGGCCTTGACGGGCTTGCGACAGGTTTGCTTATATTTGTTTTTATTACGCTTGCGATACTTACCTATCTGACCGGACGCATTGATTATTCACAATATTTAGGAATTCCATACATACAAAACAGCGGCGAACTGACAATTTTCTGCCTTGCCGCCATAGGCGCATGTGTGGGCTTTTTGTGGTTTAACGCGCATCCGGCTGAAGTTTTTATGGGTGATACGGGCAGTTTGAGCCTGGGCGGGGTTATTGCCGTTATATCAATCTTGATAAAAAAAGAATTATTAATGATAATAATAGGCGGTGTATTTGTATTAGAGGCGGCATCGGTTGTTATACAAGTACTCTGCTTTAAATTATCAAAACAGCGCGTATTCAAAATGGCGCCGTTGCACCATCATTTTGAATTATCCGGGTGGACAGAGACAAAAGTAGTTATCCGGTTTTGGATACTGGGAGCGTTGTTCGCTATTATTGCCTTGTCAACATTGAAAATTCAATGATAGAAAAAATGGGCAGTAGTTTGAAAAGATATATCAAGGGAAGCGCTGATTGCCATCGAGTTAATCAGGCTTTTCCCAAGGGCAATTCTAAAAACTGAAGTTTTTAGAATTGCATGTTAAATACGGGAGGAAATTTTGTTTGCGTTAGAAACCGTGCCATCGCGCCGTATACCCTGCGACCATGTATTCGTCGTGAGTGTACTGCTGCTTACCGGCGCGGGATTGGTAACACTTTGGACAGCCTCAACGCGCTTTGCGGAAAAAATATTCGGCGGAGATACGCTGTATATTATTTCACGGCAGGGGGTTCTTGCGCTCGTAGGGCTGTCTGTGTTTCTTATTCTTTCACATATCAAAATCGAAGTTATTAGGCGTTTTATACCATTTTTTGTACTTATTTCTCTGATGCTGTGCGCGCTTACTTTTGCGCCCGGAATCAGCATGCAAAAAAACGGCGCGACACGCTGGATACGGTTTGGCAGTTATTCTTTTCAGCCTTCGGAAACTGTAAAAATAGTTCTGCCGTTGTATCTTGCTCATATTTTTGATAAGAAACGCGAACAACTCGATAGTTTTACCGCCGGAATTCTGCCGCCGACTATAATTACCGCTTTGTTTTTTATTTTGATATATGTCCAAAACAATTTTTCGGACGCGGTATTTATTTCGGTAAATGCGCTTGTCATATTCTATATTTCCGGCGTTAAGATGCGCTATTTTTTCAGCGCGATGGGCATACTCATTCCGGTATCTGTTTTGCTTGTACTTACCAAAGAATACCGTCTTTTGCGGGTAATGAGTTTTCTTTGGCCTGCCGACCCGCTTGGTACGGATTACCAAGTCCGCGCATCGGTGCTTACCATAAATTCCGGCGGGTTTTGGGGTAAAGGCATAGGCCAGAATGTCCGCGCCGTATCAAGCGTGCCGGAGGTGCATTCCGACTTTATATTTGCCGCTTACAGCGAAGAAGCGGGATATATCGGCATACTTCTCTTTTTTGCGCTTTTGGCGGTATTTACCGTGCGCGGTTACCGTGCCACGATGCGTTCAAGTGATAATTTTTCCGCTGTACTCAGTTTTTCGTATATTACTCTTATTGTATCGCAGACCCTTTTGAATATTGCTGTCGCCGGCGGCGCGGTTCCCGCAACCGGCATTCCGCTGCCGTTTTTTTCCGCCGGAGGTTCGAGCCTTTTGACAACGCTTGCGGCCTGCGGCCTTGTTGCCAATGTTTCGCGCCGGCCATATAAAAGCCTTGAACACAACGGGGAGAATGTATGAAATACGAACATGCGGTTCAGTACAATGCTTATGTACAAAATGATATAAACGGAATGGAAAGGGCATCTGATATCGGCAATAGAGAATCCTCGTTCAAATTTGAAAAACCGCTTAAAAAATTCGTTACGGTACTCTGTATATTGCTTGCCGCTGAATTTATCTGGCTTTTTATTGTAAGCCCATGCATGCCGTTAACGGCGGTAAATGTACATGGAATCGATACTATATCAAGGCCGCTGGTGCTTAATGCGGCCGGCCTTACCCCGCGCAGTTCATATATGTCGGTAAATGAATCACATATTGAAAAAATGCTGCAGAGCATGCCGCAGGTTGAGCGCGCCGCTGTTTCAAAACGGTTTCCCGATACGCTCAACATTACCCTTTTTCCGCGCAAGCCATTGGCCCTTACATTTGCGCAGGTAAATGGGAGAACGCTGCCCGCCCTCCTTGATGAACATGGCGTAGTCTTTCAACTGGGAATGGCCGCCGGCGATATTCCGGCGGGACTTCCGCTCATTTCCGGTTTGTTCAAAGAAGATATAAAGCCCGGCGATACGGCAGGGCCTGAGTATGCCGGTTTTTTTTCAAGTTTACGGGAATTGAACAGCGCGCCGGAAGGGCTTTTGAATTCAGTTTCTGAAATTTATGTAAACCGGAGCACTTATAATACCTTTGACATAATTATTTATCCGGTATATAATGAAACAAAAATAAGGATGTCTGCTCTTAACGAAGACAAACTGCGTTATATGTTTTTACTTCTGGACGTATTTGCGGAAAAGAATATCAATGTTGAAGAAATTGATTTCCGCACCGGAACGGCATCTTATAAAATTCGCGGACAGAACGGACGAAGTGTTTATACGCAGACTTATGCGTATACGAATATGCCGGCTGTAGCGGCAAACGAGGGGAACGTTTATGAGCGATGATTTGGTTGTGGGCCTGGATATCGGTACATCCAAAGTATGCGCCATCATAGGTGAATTAAATGAAATAGGCGAACTTGAGATAACCGGTGTCGGGACAAGCCCGTCAACCGGCCTTCGCAAGGGCGTTGTTGTCAATATTGACGCGGTTGTTGCTTCTATTTCCGGCGCTATCGAAGCGGCGGAAATAATGAGCAGCCGCGTAGTAAACAACTGCTGGACAGGCATAGGTAGCCACATTGAAAGTGTCCATTCACACGGTGCCGCGACCGTAACACTGAAACGCGAACAGCGTGAAGTTGCCCGCGATGATATTGAAAGGACGCTGGAGCTTGCCCGCGCTATCAATTTTTCAATGGACAGGCAAATTCTGGATGTCATTCCGCAGACTTATACCGTAGATGATAATCAGGGAATACGCGACCCGATTGGCATGACGGGTATGCGTCTTGAATGTGAAGTAAACATAATTACCTGTTCTACAACAAGCGCGCAAAATTTGATTAAATGCGTTAACCGTACCGGCTTCCACGTAGAAGATTTGATTTTGAAAACGCTTGCCGCCGGCCGCGCTGTACTTACCAGTGAAGAAAAAGATTTGGGCTGTATTCTCATTGACCTTGGCGGCGGTACGACGAATGTTCTTGTCTATCATCAGGGAGCGCCATGTTTTACGGCCAGCATTCCCGCGGGCGGTTCGCAGGTATCAAGCGATATTTCCATTGTAAAAAATGTTTCCACCGATACCGCCGAGCAAATCAAAATAGAAAACGGCTGCTGCTGGGAACCGATTTTGGAGCAAGGTGAAGATATCATTGTGCCGGGTATGGGCGGCCGCTCGCCGTTTCCGATAGCCCGCGCTGAAATCTGCGCGATAATCCGTCCGCGTATGGAAGAAACATTTGACATGGTAAAAAACAGGCTTTCCGCGTTCCGCATAAGCAAACCGTTGGGCGCGGGTATAGTGCTTACCGGCGGCGGCTCGAAATTACTAGGGGCTGCCGATTTGGCGGCAGAAGTTTTTAGGATGCCGGTGCGGATAGGCGCGCCGCTTCCGCTTAAAGGGCTTTCCAGCGAATTTCGCGGGCCCGAGTATGCGACAGCGGTGGGGCTTGTGCTTGAAGCCAACGACCGGCGGATAGCAAGGGGAATTTCTTCAGGCGGCGGAGAACATGCCGTTGTTGAAAATACATCCCCTAAATTTTTTGGTATTTTTTCTAAACTCAAAAATTGGGTGCAGAATGAATTTTTCTAAATATATTGGGAGGGCATAATGAATTTAGAAGTTTTGGACGGCGGACTACCGCCGCGCTGTCCAACAGTAGTTAAGGTTATAGGGACCGGCGGCGGCGGTTCTAATGCGGTTAACCGGATGATTGAACATGGGATAAAGGACGTGGACTTCATCGCGGTTAATACAGATACGCAGGCGCTTGACAAGTGCCGCGCCGGAAACAAACTGCCTATCGGCAGAAAGACCACACAAGGTTTGGGTGCTGGCGGCGACCCCGAAAAGGGCAAAGAAGCGGCGCAGGCGGACGAAGATATGATAAAAAATTGTCTTCGGGATGCCAACATGGTCTTCATAACGGCGGGCATGGGTGGCGGTACCGGTACGGGCAGCGCTCCTGTTATTGCGGCACTTGCCCGCCAGCAGGGAGCGCTTACCGTTGGTGTCGTTACTAAACCGTTCAATTTTGAAGGGGCGCGGCGCATGCGTCTAGCTGAAGAGGGCATTGAAGAACTTAGAAAAAACGTTGATACGCTCATCGTTATTCCAAATTCTAACCTGCTGAATCTTGAAGACAAGGGCGTTACCTTGCAGAACGCGTTTAGCAAAGCGGACGATGTGCTGCGCGAAGGAATACAGGCTATTTCTGAAATTATTACCCGCGCCGGTACTGTCAATATTGATTTTGCCGATGTCAAGGCAGCAATGAAAGACCAGGGCGATGCTCTTTTGGGCATTGGTTTTGGCACGGGCGATAGGCGCGCGCAAGTAGCGGCCGGCGAAGCGATAAACAACCCGCTTTATGAAACCAATTCCATAGCGGGCGCAAAACATATCCTTATCAACGTTATTGGCGGGCCGGATATTACGCTCAAAGAATATGAAGAAATTGTCAACCGTGTTACCAGCGAAGCGGATGAGGATGCCGATATAAAACCCGGTTTTGTCGTTGATACTGACGAATCCACAGTACAAGCAGGCCGGATTCAGGTAACGGTGATTGCGACCGGTTTCCCAAACGTGTCCCGGCGTCAAACGGGATGCGAAGCGGAACCCAAAAAACTCCATAGCGACCAACTTTTTGATTATGACAAAGTCTTTTCCGGGACTGAACTGGAAAAGCATTATACCAACCCAGAATCAAATTTGGAAATTCCTACATACCTGCGCAAAGGTTTTCATCTTGTTGAGACCGGCCCTTACGAAACGGCAAGGAAACATGCTTAAGCCGGCACTGCAACCGGGCTACGGCCCGGTTTTTTTTTCAGGATACTCTCTACCGTCCGAACGGATAACGGTTTGTTTTGATGATTTTTTGCAGAGGCAGGACTCGAACCTGCGACCTCCGGGTTATGAGCCCGACGAGCTGCCAACTGCTCTACCCTGCGTTAATGATATCAGTATCGGCAGATGCGTAAAAAATGTCAAGGGGGCTGTTTTGCGGAAAAACAGCCGCAATTATTAGTGAATGGCGAATGCTCTTCCTTAGTCTTTCAATACTTCCGCGGCCACTTCTTTTGCTTCGGCAGGAGAGAGATAGGCAAGAAGTTTCATAGCAAGGACGCGGGGGTTGTCGCCGGCCTGTATCGAAACAATGCCTTCCAGTACCATTTCGCGCGCCTGCGCTTCGCGGGCATCAAAGTCACGGAGCTTTTGCATACACGGAGTAAGAAGCGCATTGGCTATCAGCGAACCGTAGAGCGTGGTAATAAGGGCGACGGCCATGTTCGGGCCTACCGAAGCCTTGTCTTCGAGGTTTTTCATCATCGCTATAAGCCCGATAACCGTACCGAGCATACCGAAGCCGGGCGCGAGCGCCGCCCACATATTTAACAAACCAACAACACCGGCATGGCGGCCTTGCATTTGGTCGATTTCGATTTCCAGCAGATCGCGAACAATAGCGGCATCGGTGCCGTCAACCACCAGTTGCAGCCCTTTTTTCATAAATTCATCTTCAAGGTCGCCGATTTCGTCTTCCAGCGACAACAGGCCTTCGCGCCGTGCTTTGTCGGCCATTGCCATCAATTTGGTGATAATTCCTTTTTCCCCGAAGTTGGGTAATTTGAACGCGATACCGATTTTACTAAATACTGAAATTGCGTCTTTGATGGTAGACGCATACATCAACGCAAACCACGAGCCTAACACGACGATAAGCAGGGACGGCAAGTCCCAGTATGTTACCAGACCCGCGCCGCCCGACATAATGCCGAATATTACAGCGCCAAAGACACCGACCAAACCTATAAGGGTTGCTAAATCCACATTTCCATTATCGGAATTTGAAAAATGAAATTAAGGGCATCTGAGGTAACACCGGTTAAATTGACTTTAATCAGTGCCGCCCTCTGTAGTCGCGCACGATAGGCTGCTTGGTTTTATTCGGCCTTTGTTATCTGGATATCAATATAGTCAGGCGAAATTTTTACCACCGTATAGCCGCCCAAGATTTTACGAGCGTCCTGCTGGGATGGTGAATCGACTGTTTCAGCGAGGGTCTTAGCATCCGTTTCGTCTATAGCGTTAGCCTCCGGCGTTTCATCGGGAAGTTGCGGCAGAACGAGTTCGACATCGAGCGGAAGTTGGTATTCCCCTTCTTTGTTGATACCGGCGGCATTAACAAAGAGCGTGAGCATTTCTGCATTCAGCGTAGAGAGCGCGGAAGGGCTGTCGGCCTGTACAAACACTTCGGCATGGCTGCTCTTTGACTGTGCTTTCCATGCGGCATTCAAATTGTGTACCTGTACTGGAAGTTCAAAACGTTTGCCGGAAACAGCCGGCTGGATTTCGGCGGTAAATTCAACCGTTTTGTTACCGAGCAATTCCAGCAGCGGTTCATTATTGATTATACGCAGCGTCATAACAAATGTTTCGGTACGGTTGTCAATTTTCACAGGCTCGGTAGAAAGCGATTCGGTTTTTATAAGCATTGATTCCGGCCCGTTTACCATAACG
Organism: Spirochaetaceae bacterium; assembly: GCA_031257075.1. Classification (GTDB taxonomy): domain Bacteria; phylum Spirochaetota; class Spirochaetia; order Treponematales; family Breznakiellaceae; genus JAIROZ01. The sequence continues at coordinate 8,135 of JAIRPM010000118.1, read as the reverse complement.
ACCGCCGGCGCGACACGGGTGGATACCAATTCATAATTCGCGGGAACGGCACCGCTTATCACCGCTTGTACCGGTATCATTTTACTTGCTGCTTCATCCAAATCGACACGAATTTCCTGCGGGTCGCACATAATTTCGAGAGGGTCGGCATCTAAAGCGTTTCCTTTTTTTACAATACCGACAGGCAGGGTATATGAACCGGGAGTGTTGCAGTAAAGGAGGTCGAGAAAGGCGTCTATATCGTTTTCGGTAATAGAGTCCATAAATTTGCGTTCGCCGCGAAAAGTTATGCGGATTGTTTTGGGATAATTGTTGACAGGAATCATATTTCCGGCATTTTCAACGCGCAAAGCAACCGAAAGTGTACGCGAATCGAGTGTGTTGGCGCGGTGAAAGAAAAAGAGAAAGAGCGCTCCGGCCAATGAAAGCGCCTTAACCGGCCAGTTACTGACAAAAGCATTGAGAATTCGTTTACTGTTCAAAGAACAACCCCTTTGTTTCAGGAGCGCGGTCAACCGGCATACCGGAATCATCCGCGCCGGCTCCGTCAAACACTTCTTCGCCGGCATTCTGCCGGCTGTTTTTGTCGATAAGCGATTTTAGTTTTTTAGGGATTTCCGATGCGTTCAGGTCATAAAAAAGTTTACCATCGCAGGCTATCGAAATTGCCCCCGTTTCTTCGGAAACGACCAGTACCACAGCATCCGTCTGTTCGGTTGTTCCCAGTGCGGCGCGGTGGCGGGTGCCAAAACTTTTTTTGATGTCCTGCTGTTCGGAAAGGGGCAGAAAGCAGCCGGCGGCTTCGATGCGCCCGTTTTGAATAACCATAGCCCCATCATGGAGCGGCCCGTCAAACTGAAAAACCGTTTCTATCAGAGGCGAACTGATTTCGGCATTGATTCGCGTACCGGTTTCGATAATATCTTTGATGCCGGTACGGCGTGGAAAAACGATGAGCATACCGCGCCGCAGGGCGCTTAGGTTTTCGGCTGCGGTAACGGCTGCTTCAAGCAGGCCAAGGTCGGTTTCACGGTTCAGTTTGAATATTTCGGTCAGGCCTAATTTCATAATGATTTTGCGAAGTTCGGGTTGGAACGCGATGGCTATCGCTATCAAAATACCCGGCGCAAGGATGTTAAGAAGCCAGCGCAGCGTTTCCAGTTTGAGCAGATAAGCCGCCCCGAAAATGAGAGCGAGCCAGCCCGCGCCCTTTACCAGTTGAATAGCCCTCGTTTTTACAAGAAAATCGTAACTTTTGTAGAGGAGAAAACTGAGGATAAGAACGTCCAACAAAGGCCATACGGCACTGTAAAAACGCGAAAAACGGCTTAAATACTCCAACATACCTTGAGTATAAACCTCAATGCCCTCTTGCAACATTCCCCCTAGGCGGCTACGATGAAAGGACTTATGTCAAAACCAGTGGATAAAACCATTTTCCCCCAAATAGTTGATTTTTTACACAAAAAAAATGTATCTGTTTCGGCAAAAACGTACGGCATTGACGCGCTTGGCGCTATGGCGCAAGGGCTGTTCGCGTCCCTTCTTATTGGTACGATTATCAGTACGGTAGGCGAATCGCTGGGGCGTTCGCTTGGCGCGGATGCCCTTCCCGCCGCCCTGCTCGTTACCATAGGCGGTTTTGCAAAAAGCGCCGCCGGCCCGGCAATGGCCACCGCTATAGGTTGGGCGCTGAAAAGCCCTCCGCTTGTACTTTTTTCACTCATTGCGGTCGGCGGCGCGGCAAACCAGTTGGGCGGGGCGGGCGGCCCGCTCGCCGTCTACTTTGTAACGGTATTTGCTGCGGAAGCGGGTAAAATTGTTTCCAAAGAAACCAAAATTGACATCATTGTAACGCCATTGGTAACCATCGCGGTGGGGGCGCTTCTTTCGATACTGTTCGCCCCAATCATTGGAAAAGGGGCGGCCGCGCTTGGCGGCGCCATTATGTGGGCTACCGAACTTCAGCCGTTTTTTATGGGAATAGCCGTCTCCGTCATTGTGGGGATGATTCTTACCTTGCCGGTAAGCAGCGCCGCGATATGCGCCGCGCTTGGCCTTACCGGGCTGGCCGGCGGGGCGGCGCTCGCCGGGTGCTGCGCCCAAATGGTCGGTTTTGCTGTAATGAGTTTCCGTGAAAATCGTGTCGGCGGCTTGGCCGCGCAGGGACTGGGCACATCGATGCTCCAAATGGGAAACATTGTCCGTAATCCGCGGATATGGCTGCCGCCAACGCTTGCCGCTGCCGTTACCGGCCCTCTTGCGACCTGCGTCTTCAAACTGGAGATGAACGGGCCGGCGGTCGCGTCCGGTATGGGCACCTGCGGCCTTGTGGGGCCTATAGGCGTGTATTCAGGATGGCTTGCCGCCATTAACGCCGGCACCAAGGCCGCCATCACTCCTTATGACTGGGCGGCACTCGCCGCCATTTCGGTTGCGTTGCCGGCGTTGCTCACGCCCCTTATCGCTATTCCTTTTCGTGCCCGCGCTTGGATAAAACCGGATGACCTTACACTGGACTTGTAAAAAACACGTTTCAGATTGATTGCATACCGGGGCAAAAGCATTTAAAAAATAATATGGGCTTTTGCCCCATCTGAAGGCCATTTTTTTAGTCTTTTGCTAATATTTCCCCACCTTTGATGTCAAAAACAGCCCATTTACGGCAATTTTTCCCACAAACAATCTCGAAAAAAGGTAAATGCTTTTGCTCTGATTGTATATTTTTTCTTGACTTAATAAACATGATGTGGTATCTTAAAATGCATAGTCGCAAGCGCAGCTCAGTTATGGAGGTAATTATGAAATTACAAATTGTAACCGTGCTGACGCTCGTATGCGCCGCGTTTTTTGCCGCTTCCTGTGTTGATGTTTCTGGCCCTCTAAACGGATGGCTCGTTGCATTCAACGCAAACGGCGGTGTGTTTGAAGAGAACGGGACTGGCTTAAAGGTGGTTTCATGCGCCAACAATCAGGCTTTGGATATTCTTAAATTCCCGGCAGCCAAACACGATACCAAAGGCTTGGCCGGCTGGAACACAAAGGCGGACGGTTCGGGCAAGGATTTTTCCAGCGCTACAATTGTAGATATTGATATAACGGTCTACGCTAAATGGGCGGACAGAACGACACTGGAAAAATCCTTGATTGTAAGCGGGCTTACCGCGTTTGACGGAAAATACTTGTCCGCTGTGTTGAGCCCGACTCAGGGCATATCGGGTCCCGCCGCAACTTCCCCGGTCAGTCCGGCGTTAATACAAAAAGGCACGGCAGGTATTCAGCCGCTTTATGACATGGCCGACCCCGACAACCCTGTCCCATGGAAAGGCACAGGGGCGTACTATGTAGTACTGTTTGTGAGCGCGGCAGAAAGTATGGAAGACATATTTAGCAACCCATACATTGCTTCAAAAGAAAAAATATCATTTGTAAACGCTCAAACGCAGGTTGCTTATTCGGAAACCGGCTTTGCCGAGAGCCCCAAAGCCGCATTCATTACGGTAACAGGGCTTGACGATTACGAAGGGCTAGGTGCCGGAATAATGCTTTCTAAAGCCGGAGAACCGCCATCAGTAATCGGTATGGGCAATACAGAGATAAAAAACGGCTCGACAGGCAGCCTTGCTTTGGCTGACTATGATACGCGAGCCCTGTCAATTGGAGCGTTGTGGGCAGGCGGTAACGGCTACAATGTGACTGTTACGATAATAGATGCGGATGGCAATGTTATAGATGGGTTCTATTCAACGGTTATATTCGATTTTTCACCCGGAAATACGGATGTAAGTTATTCAACAGCCACTTTTGCCTCTATTATTATGCTTCCCCCTTAAACGGGCGTTGCACGAGGGGGTGAAATAGAATTCTATTCCAACCCCTCGTGGTAGTTACAAATCTTCGCCGTTACTGGCAATGACGCGCCGGTACCAATCAAAACTTTTTTTGCGGCTGCGGGCGAGAGTGCCGTTACCTGCATCATCACGGTCAACGTAGATAAAGCCGTAACGTTTGGACATTTCACCGGTTGACGCGCTTATAATGTCGATACAGCCCCATGTGGTATAACCCCATAATTCCACCCCGTCTTCTTCGATGGCATCTTTCATTGTCTTGATATGTTCACGGAGATATTCAATGCGGTAGTCGTCATTAACAGCGCCGCCTGAGGGAATGTCTTTTGCGCCCAGCCCGTTTTCCACGATAAAAAGCGGTTTTTGGTAGCGTTCATAAAGATAATTCAGTACAATACGGAGCCCTGCGGGGTCTATTTGCCAGCCCCATTCGCTTGATTTGAGGTGCGGGTTTTGCACGCCGCCAAAAATATTGCCGCTGGTTTTTTTACCGTTTACCGCCGGGTCGGTAGAGACGGCGCTGCTCGAATAGTAACTGAAACTGACAAAATCAACGGTGCCGCCGGCAAGAAGCGCTTTGTCGCCGGCTTGCGTTTCTATTCTTATACCCTTGCGTTCAAAGTATTTTTCGGCAAATGCCGGATAATATCCGCGTGCCTGTACATCGGTCAGGTAATAATTCATCCGTTCAAGTTTTTTTTGTTCCAGCACATCTTCGGGCCGGCAGGTATAAGGGTAGGCGCAGAGAGCCGCGACCATACAGCCGATTTTTGCGTCCGGCAGGATTTCGTGGCAGGCTTTGACGGCGCTTGCGCTTGCGAGGAGCATGTGATGGCAGGCTTGTAGGGATAGTTGTTCTTTATGCTCCGGGCGGTCAATAAGAACGCCGCCGCCTAAGAATGGCAAATGTAACGTCATATTGATTTCATTGAACGTAAGCCAGTATTTTACTTTCCCCTTATAACGTGTGAAAACAGTGCGGGCATACCGTTCAAACAGCGGCACGAGTTCGCGTCCGGCCCAGCCGTTGTACTTTTGCGTGAGTGTGATAGGCATTTCCCAGTGCGACAGCGTTACCAGCGGTTCGATGCCATGCTTTTTACATTCGTCAAAAAGGTTGTCATAGAAGCGCAGGCCGGCTTCGTTTGGCTGCGCGTCATCACCGTTAGGGAAAATCCGCGCCCAGCAAATCGATGTACGGAACACTTTGAAGCCCATTTCCGCAAAAAGCGCTATGTCTTCTTTGTAGCGGTGATAAAAATCGATGGCGATATGTTCGGGGAAATAGCCCTGTGAAGACTCAATATTAGCGCGAATCGAAGATGTATTAAGAATTTCGGCGATACGTTCTTTGCCGCCATGAATGACATCGCAGGTTGCGCGGCCTTTACCGTCTTCAAGGTACGCGCCCTCTGCTTGATGGGCGGCTATTGCGCCGCCCCATAAAAAATTTTTAGGAAAACTCATAGTTTACCTCCCATGAATAATTGAAAATAAAAACACTTCCGCGTTTATTGTAGCCTATAACGGCTGCCGGCTGCCAGTACCACAGCGCATCCTGCTCGTTTCAACCGCGCTTGACCATTTTTTTTCTATGTAGTATATTGGGTTTATGCTAAGCAAAGAGAGCGCAATTTTTGCGGGAGCGCGGCCTGTTCCGGCCCGCCGCATAAGCCGCCCGTGTTTTTTGCGAAAAGAGGTTCCCCCCCCCCCCCCCCCCAGTTGCTAAACATGCTGTTTTCAGCGTGTTTCCATGCCTTGTGCGGGCATTTTCCACCCGAATCCGCGAGAGTCGGCGTTTTGCCGGTATCTCTGGATTGATATACATTTTCATGCTTTAAGGAGAAAAGAACGATGAAAACAACAGTGTTTAACAAACAAGTGTTGGTGTGCGCCTTCGCGGTGATTTTTGCTGTAAGTTGCGGCAAAGGTATTACGGACGCGCCGCGCGGCCCCGAAGACGGCATAGGAGACGGCGTGCTTCTGAACGCCGGCGATGTAAGCCTTTCTTACGAGAAAATGCTGCTATATGCCAACAGCGCGGAAATGAAGCCGCTCGAACTGTCGCTAAGCGATGAGGCGGCAAAGAACGCGTCCATCACATGGAACGCCGTTCCGAAGCGGTAGTCGCCGTCCAGTTTGACCCTGAAGACGGGCGTAAGGCATTTGTTCGCGCGCTGGGTCAGGCGGGCGCGGCAAAGGTAACGGTGATAGACGTGTTTGGTCAGGATACGCCTGTGAGCGGGAAGGAAAGCACGCAGGACCTTATGGTGAAGTTCGGAGTGAAATCCTCGAACTACTCGATTTCTTCAATAACGCCGTCGGATGTCTTTTCGACCTTTATCCGTGTGAGCAACTACTTGAAAGGTAAGAGTACGGCAACGGTAAATTCGACAACGGGGTCGCTGGGCAATATCACGATGGGCGATTATGTGAATCTAAAGTCGCTAACCGTGGCTGCGTACAACGGCAATGGCGGCAATTTTGACAGGACGAACACAGATTTGGCAGGGGAAAATGAAAGCCTGCGCCTTATGGTAGTGGGCATAAATCCTTACAGCGGCAAGAACGATAACGGCACGAGCACGCCGCACCTCATCTTTCACTTTAGGGGCCACATGGAACAAGCCCGTATGGAATCGACCAGTACCAACGAGAATGGCTATTTGGGGAGCGAAATGCGCAAGTACCTTACGCCTGTGGACGGTGTTCCGGGTTCAGGCAACTACTGGACGGCGCTTAAGGCCTCTGGAGTGCCTGAGAGCGTTGTATGGAAAGTAAGCCGCAGAGTGGCCAACAAAGGGAACGCGGATGGGACGCACACGATAGAGGACTACCTCTGGCTGCCCACGGAAAGAGAGATGTTTGGCCCTAGTGGTAGTAGCTATAGTCCGCCTTTTTGGTCGAATACCACTTACGAAACAAATACGAATCAGGGCTATTTTGCGTATTATAACAGTGATGCCAAGCGTATAAAAAGCTCCGATAACAGGATCACCGTTGGATATTGGTTAGCGTCGCCTCAATACTATTACGTTTCTATAAGGGACACTGATTTTTGTTGTGCCAATGCAATAGATGGAGTTAATAGCGGCGCGTTTGCTATTGGTAGGAGTAGCGTTGTTCCCGCCTTCGCTGTGAAGTAGGGCCGCCTGTAAAAGCCCGTTCCCTTGGGAGCGGGCTTTTTTGTTCTATCCGCCCGGCACAACATCTCTATAGACCAGGGCAAAAGCATTTAAAAAATAGTATAGGTTTTTGTTCCTGCCGCTCTCTGCCAGAACTTTTCTTTTTTTACAAATAGCGGTATATTGTGGTTGCTATGAAGAACTTATGCTTGTTGTTGGCGGTGGTGTGCGCTGCGGTTGTGCTTGCCGCGTGTATGGATGTGCTTTTTGACGAGGATATCGGTGGGAGTTCGTCTAAAAAAGCGAGCCTTACCGCCGTAACGCTTTCTACCGGCAGCGCCGGGGATATAACGGACGGGTTTTTTGACAACGGGACGCGGAGCCGGGTGGTAAACCTGCCGGCTGGAACGCAAAGCGTAATGGTAGCGGTTGAGGCTGAGTATGGGGCTGACGTTGTTTGTAATGGCAGCGAAACGCCGCTGACTCTGACGCTGGAGAGCGGGCTGACGATGCTGACTATAGATGTAATGAAGAACGGGAAAAGCCCGTCAACATATACGCTGCTGTTTTCGGTAGCTGGGGGGGGGGGGGGGTAAGTCCTTCCATTTTTGCGGTACCTTACAAGACCGTATATGAGACGGGAGAAAGCGTTAACACGGCAGCCGACCTCGTGGTATATATGCAAAGTACGGACGGCAGTATTGTGCCTGTCGACACCACTGACTTTACAGTTACCCCGTCTGGTACATTATCCGCCGGCTCACAGACAGTAACTGTAACACACACGGCAAGCAGTTTAACGGCAACCTATAATGTAACGGTAACGGCGGCAAGCGGGTTTACCGGCGTTCTTTTGGCAGTTCCAATAAAAACTGTCTATACACTAGGCGAAAGCATTAACAAGGTAACCGACCTTGTGGTATACAGGCAAAGTACGGACGGCGGTATTGCGCTTATCGCCCCCGCCGACTTTACGGTGGTAAGTCCTACCGGCGGGTTTACAAGTATCGGTTCGCAGACAGTAACTATAAGGCATTCAGCGCCTAGCCAATTGGACGCAACATATACCGTGCAGGTAAGCGCGGACGGGGGCATGAGCATGATCGGCGGCCCGCTTTTGGTTTCCCCGTCAAAGACTACTTATACAGTTGGCGAAAGC
>JAIRPM010000101.1 GCA_031257075.1 Spirochaetaceae bacterium | reverse complement strand
TCGATAAAATCGCCTCCTGATTCGTATTCAAAATCATAGAGATTGGCAAACAGGCTTTCGGCGCTTGCCGAATCGTAGTCAACGCAGGCCTCGCGGATTTTTTCAAGCGTTTCGAATGCGGGGCCGGGGCGTTTTTCTTTTACTTTAGCGGCGCTGCGTTCATTGACAAGGGCTTGCAAGTTGGCGGTAAGTTCTTTGAGTTCGGCTGTAAATTGTTCGTTGTGAGCGGTAATGAATTCGGTTTTTCCTCCCGCCGCGGCACTTTCCAAATCGGCGGCCAGCGCGGCGACAATTTCCGCGCCTATGGCGCGCGCCGAGCCTTTTATCCCGTGTACGGCTATTTGATATTCTTTTATATCCATTTCCGTCCAATGTTCAATTTTCTGAAGGAGGGACGGTGTGTTTTCCACAAAGGTACGAATAATGTCGAGGTAGGTGTACTTTTCTCCAAAACGGTTAAATCCGGCGGCATAGTTCACGCCTTTTACCGGCGGCAGGTCGATGGTTTTTTCCGGCACGTGTTCATGCGGCGGCTCATTTAGCGCGCTGACCCGTTCGATTTTTTCGAGCGGAAGATACTTGTTTAATATGCTGTTGAGGGCCGGCGCTTCGATAGGTTTGGAAATGAAGTCGTCCATACCCGCTTCTAAAAACAGCGAGCGCGCTCCGATAATGGCATTCGCGCTTAACGCGATAATCGGCACAGCGCGGTTCCATTTGGCAAGCGAGCCTTCGGTTGAGCGAATCAGCCGCGTTGCTTCAAGGCCGTCCATTTCAGGCATGAGGTGGTCCATAAAAATAAGGTCGTACTGTTTGTGGCATGCCATATTGACAGCCTCCGCTCCGGACTGGGCAGTTTCCGCATTGATATTGTGTTTGAAAAGAAAACCCGAAGCGACGGTTAAATTCACAGGCATATCGTCTACAACAAGCACTTTTACATGTTCACCCGTCTTTACCATAACATACTGTTCTTTGAGGTCGAGCATATCAACCTGCATTTTATCGCCGGTACCGGTTGGGATATGAATGTAGAACGTGGTGCCTTTGCCGTATACGCTGTCAAAGTCAATGGTGCCGTCCATCATTTTGAGGAGTTGGCTGGCTATGGTAAGCCCAAGCCCGGTGCCGGTAATCCCCCTGTTTTTTTTGAGGTCGAGTTGTTCAAAGGCCCGGAAAAGTTTGACGCGGTCGTCATCTTTGATGCCGATACCGGTATCTTTCACGCTGATAAGGAGCGTCCCTTTGCCGGTTTCGCGCCCGTCCGCCGTCCATTGGACGCGGGCATAAACCCCGCCGGTTTGGGTGTATTTGACGGCGTTGCTTAACACATTGGTAATGATTTGCCGGACGCGCACTTCATCGCCAAAAAGAATTTGCGGGACATTGGCATCTATCCGCGATTCAACATCAATGTTTTTACTGTTTCCTATAAACTTGGATATGGAACAAACATTATCGAAAAGACTCCAGAAATTATAATGCACCGGAATAAGGTCAAGTTTGCCGGTTTCAATTTTGGAAAAATCAAGAAGGTCATTGATGATTTGGAGGAGCGATTTTGACATTTTTTTGATGTCTTCGATATAGCCTTTTTGTAAAGGGGTTAGGTTGCCGGTAGGCATAAGGTCGCTCATACCGATAATAGCGTTCATAGGGGTGCGGATTTCGTGGCTTATGTTCGCAAGAAAGAGGCTTTTGGAACGGGTCGCGTCTTCGGCGATTTTGACCATGTTTTCCAGTTCAAGGCGCTGCCCTTCCAGCCGGCGGTACGGTTTTTCAAGAATGAAAGAACTGTGGAATGCGGCAATCAGCCCCAAAAGAAGAAAAATGACCGCTCCGACCGCTTGCAATTGTTCGGCCTTGTGAAGAGGGCTTTCATTGAGCGGCGCGACCGCCCCTACCGACCAGTTGTCGGTGCCGGGTATACGGTTATACGCGCCGATACGGATAGCATTATCCCAGTGGTACCGCGCTATGCCGTTTTCGTTTGCTATCATAAGGGCGGCCATCTTTGCCGCGTCAGGGTAGGCGGCAAGAATAGCCTCGTCATGTACAAAATCCCAGCGTTCATGTACTATGTAGAGGCGCGTATTGGCTACAATTACGCCTTCGTTGTCCAGCACATAAACATTGCCCGATTCCCATATCTTGTATTTGTCCAAAATGTCCCGCAAATGTGTGCCGGGTATCGCGGCGGCAAAGGCGCGCGCTCCGGCGTTCCCGCTACCCGCCGTTTGCGGTGCCGGTACGGCAATCCAGTTGACAAGCGTTCCCCCGCCGGGCACGGCGGCATCCCCCTGCGTTTCAAGAGCGGTATTCACTTCGGTAGTGGAAAAAAGCGCTTCGCCGGCAAGCGCGCGGCCGAGAAAATCTGAGGAAAAGGTTTGAGGGCGCGCGTTCCATTGGTATATAATGCCCTTTTCATCGTATACAATGGCGGCAAGCAGTCCGCCGTGTTCGGGCTGATTTTCAAAATACGCGCTGAACGCTTCGTTTGAAGTAAAACCGGCTGTTGTATCCGCAAAAAGAAGAGCGCGGTCTTTAAGTGTTTCGATTTCTTTTTGTATAAGTTCCGCGGCAAGGCCGGAAACGAGGGTCAATTCACCTTCCGCCGCTTGGGCAAGGCTTTTTCGGGTAAAATACAGGCTGGTAAACAGGCTTAACGCGGTAATTCCGGCAACAATTACCATAATGATAGCAATGATTTTTAACCGCATACGTATTAACCATTTCTCCTATTTGAAACTATAGCGTGCCGGAAACGGTTTGTCTAGGGCAACGCTGATTAAATCGGTGCAGGGCGTGTTTGTGTCAAAAGTGAAAGCGTCCGGCCGCAAAAAAAATCTTGACAGGTAGATATATAAAGGGTTACACTGTAATAGACACGGTAAAAATCGTGTCTATTTTTATGGAGGGCATTTATGTCAAAGTATTTAGTAGCGATTGACCAGGGAACAACAAGTTCGCGGTCAATTGTATTCGACAAGCAGGGAAACATTATTCAACTTGCGCAAAAAGAATTTACGCAATTTTTCCCGAAACCGGGCTGGGTTGAGCATGACCCGATGGAAATATGGTCAAGCCAATTGGGCGTTCTTACCGAAGCCAAATTACGCGCCGGTATTGAAGCCAAAGATATTGCCGCTATCGGTATTACCAACCAGCGTGAGACAACGGTCGTTTGGGAAAAAGCCACCGGCAAACCGGTTTACAACGCTATTGTCTGGCAGTGCCGCCGTACCGCCGAATACTGCGATTCACTTAAAGCAAAAGGTTTTGACAAAAAGATAAAAGAAAAAACCGGCCTTGTTGTTGACGCTTATTTTTCGGGTACAAAAGTAAGGTGGATACTGGAGAATGTTCCCGGCGCGCGCGCAAAGGCCGAAAAAGGCGAACTCCTTTTTGGCACTATCGACACATGGCTTGTCTGGAATCTGACGAAAGGCAAGGTGCATATTACCGATTATAGCAATGCTTCGCGTACTATGCTTTTCAATATACATAAACTTGAATGGGATGATGAAATTCTCAAAGAACTCAATGTTCCTAAATCCATGCTGCCGGCGGTAAAACCGTCCAGTTGTGTTTACGGGAATACCGATGTTGAATATCTGGGAGGGGAAGTGCCCATTGCGGGTATAGCCGGCGACCAGCAGGCCGCTCTTTTTGGCCAGTGCTGTTTTGACCCGGGCAAAGTAAAAAACACTTACGGCACCGGCTGCTTTATCCTTATGAACACGGGAACCAAAGCGGTCGAATCCAAGAACGGGCTGCTTACGACTATCGCCTGGGGGGCAGACGGTAAAGTTGAATACGCGCTGGAAGGCAGCGTCTTTGTAGCGGGCGCGTCCCTCCAATGGCTGCGCGATGGGCTTCGTATCATTGACAGCGCCCCGCAATCCGACACCATTGCCGAAAGTGTGCCCGATACCGGCGGCGTCTATGTTGTGCCGGCTTTTGTGGGGCTGGGCGCGCCGTATTGGGACCAGTACGCGCGGGGAACCATCGTAGGGCTTACCCGCGGTACAACCCGCGAACATTTTGTACGCGCCACCTCGGAATCGCTTGCCTACCAGAGTTATGATGTTATCAAAGCAATGGAAGCCGATGCCGGCGTGCCGATAAAAACCATCGGTGTAGACGGCGGCGCTTCTAAGAGCAATTTCCTCATGCAGTTTCAGGCAGACCTTCTGAATACGGATGTTGTGCGCCCCAAAATGGTTGAAACTACAGCGCTTGGCGCCGTCTATCTTGCCGGCCTTGCCGTTGGATTCTACAAGGACAAAGCGGACATTCAGAAAAATGTCGCTGTGGATACTATATTCAAAGCCAAAATAGACGAAAAACGCCGCAAAGAACTTATCGCCGGCTGGAAAGAAGCCGTCAAAAGGTCGCTCGGCTGGGCTAAATAGCCCACGCCGCCTTTTACCCTGCCAATTGACAGGGTAAAAGGTTGGCGGTTTTGCGCCATAAAGGAAACGATGTTGGAATTAACGGGAAAATCATTTTTATTTTTTATTGATGACATTTACGAAGATTTGGAAGTTTGGTATCCCAAGTTGCGGCTTGAAGAAGCGGGCGCAAAGGTTGTATGCGCAGCGCCGGAAGCGGGAAAAGTGTATACGGGCAAACACGGGTACCCATGCCCCGGCGATGCCGCGATAGCGTCTGTGCGCGAAACGGATTTTGCGGGGGTTATCTTGCCGGGCGGTTTTTCGCCGGACAAACTGCGCCGCTTTGACGAAGTAAAAAGCCTTATCCGCGCCTTTATGGGAAACGGCAAACTTATCGCGCATATTTGCCATGGCGGCTGGATGGCGGTTTCGGCGGGCATCTGCAAAGGCTACAAAATGACATCGACTCCGGGCATAAAAGACGACCTTGAAAACGCCGGCGCTATCTGGGTAGACGAGCCTTGTGTGATAGACCGCAATATGGTTTCGAGCCGCCGTCCCGGCGACCTTCCCGCATTTATGCGCGGCATATTTGCCTGCCTGAAAACCCTTTAACCTTCTCTAACAAAATACAATTCATAAATTGCGCGTCCGGCGGCTTGGGCTTTTTTTTCAAATTTGGTATGAGGCCGCCAGGGCAAGCGCGGGGCATATTCGCCGTATACGTTTGCGAGAAGGGGCGTGGCGGAAAGCGCGGCGCGGGCGGCGGCGGCATAATCCGGCCAATCGGTAACGGCATAAATATACCCGCCTGTTTTTAGCCGCGCCGCAAGCCTATCGGTAAAAGGGCGCTGGATGAGCCGGCGTTTATGGTGGCGTTTTTTGGGCCAGGGGTCAGGGAAAAAAACATGGAAACCGGCGGCGCTTTGTTCAGGAACCATCGCGGCAATAACCTCCGCTGCGTCATGTTCAATAATGCGGATGTTTTTGAGCGCGCCGCGTTCAATTTCCCAGAGCATTTTGCCAACGCCTGCTTTGAAAACTTCTATTCCCAGATAATTTGTTTCAGGATGTTCAGCCGCGATACGCGCTGTCGCGCTGCCCATACCAAAGCCGATTTCTATGACGACCGGATTTTTATTGCCGAATACCGCTTCAAAATCAACGCAAGCGGCCGAAAAGGGAATACAATAATGAGGAGACAGTTCTTTGTACGCTTTTTCCTGCGCCGCGCTCATCCGTCCGCCGCGGAGCGTAAAACTTTTTATACCGGTCATTGCCATTTCTGCCCTTGCGGGCGTTTCCCCTATTTGACGGCGGTTGATTTAGTCAACGCGGCGGTCATTCCGGCGGAATCTTCTCCCCAGTACGCGACATTCTGCGTTTCGGGCGGCAGGCCGAGTGTCTGCACCGTGCCGTTTTTCCCCTGAAGAATCAAGGTTCGCAGGAAATTGCCGCTTTGGTCGTAGCAAAGAAGAAAATGCTCAGGATAATCCGATTCGAGCGTCCAGTTGCCGTTTTCGATGGTAAATTTTGGAAAAGGGTATTTGCTTTCTTTGGGCACATCAAAACCGAATACACGTTCCGAGCGCTCGCCGCTTTTGTCCGCGACAACCGCCCGCCATTGGCCGGAAGGGAACTCCTCGTTGCCGGCCATAGAAAGCGTGTGCGAACCTATCCAAACATTATTTTCTTCTATGTGAGTTACCCAATTATTCTTTTTGAAGACCCACAAAAGCCCTTCAAAGTCATGGTAGAGGCGCACTTCTTCGATATCCTCCGGGCCGTCATCGTCTGTTATCAGCGCGAAAAATGAAAGGCGCGGCGTAACGCCGGTATTTTCTTCGTAATAGACAAGGCGCATTGCCCAATAGGAAATAGACGGTTCAGCCCGGGAACATGCGCATAGAAATGCGGCGCATAGAAATGCGGCGCATACAAACGCAACGCATACAAACGCAGAACAGAGAAACGCGCCGCATAAGGGCCGAAAGGCTATCCGGTAGGGTATGCGCATATCAGTTGATGACCGAAACATCGGGCAGGGTAACCGAATAACTGGCAATTCCATCGGTACAGGTAATCAGCAGTCTGCCGAAGGAGGCCGTCATTGACGGTACTCTGAAAGTGACTGTGTTGCCCGGATTTCCATCAGCGGTAAAAGTCACTGTTGTATCATCATTAGAAATAAACGTTGCCGTCCAAGTGGCGTTTGAACTACCAGAGACGGTAAAGGTGTCGTCCCCCCGCAGTACGTTGGCAATGCGGGGCCACTGCAGCGTAAAATCTATGCTTCCGGCGCCGCCTTCGGCCTGAATGGCCATTGTACTGCCTACCCAGAGTTTGCCGTAGTCTGCGGGGGCAGCAACATAACCGCTCTCGCCTGACCGGTCGCTGCTGCCGGCAAGCACCCATTGCCAGCCGGCTGACCACGGAGGGGACAATGTAGAGGTGCTTACCGCTATTTTGGCAAGGTTTGCCGGGGTAAGGGCAGGCCCGCCGACAATGCGGGGGTTATTAGGCACCGAATAATCGGCCGTTGAGGGAGTGGAGACCGGCTTTATTGTTGCTACAGGCCCTGTTCCGGTAAGATCGCCGGTAAGGTTGAATGAGCCTTTTAAATACACATCATCGATAACGGCGCTGCCGGACATATTGAGTGTACTAAAAGCAGAATAAAGATCTACACCCTTACAGAGTGGACTATCTGTTGAACTCTTTGCCATGTTACCGGTAATATTTCCACCGCTCATATTCATCACGCTGTTGCTAACGTATAGGAGCACACCGGCACCATCGCTGAATGTTTTATTATCCTTAATGACTCCTCCGCTCATATTTAGAGTAGCATAATACACATACACACAACCGCTATCCAGGGATGGTGTTACTTCGTTATCCTTGATAGTTCCTCCGTTCATATTAAATGTGCCGGCATAGAGGTTCACAGCACCGATATTTGTCCGTGAGTTTTTATTGTTTTGTAAAGCGCTGCCCTCGTTCATTGTGAATATGCCATCTACCCTTACAAGCTCGTTGGCTGCTTCAAATGCATTTTTATTTCCGTCCAAAATCAGTTCGCCTGTCCCGTTCCCTTCCAACGTGAGGGAAGAACCGGAGTTCACTGAGAAGAATGCCCCAGTGTCATTTCCGTTGCGTATGAGTTTTTTTGTTTTATTGGGAGGCACGGTCAGTTTGATGTGCTTCCCGCTGTTAAATGCGTCTTTAATAGTATTTATCGTGGTAGTATTCATGCCGATATCGGCCCATAGGGTAATCGTATCGGGGCTGCTGATAGTGCCGGCGGCTGCTGTTATAGCGCGGGCAAGCGTCTGGTAATACCAGTTCCCGCCGCCGGGCCTGCGGCGGCTTGCACCCGCCGTGTAGATTTTGCCATCTGTTTCAATAAAGTAGGGGCTGCCGTTGGCGTCCGCCGGGTAGACACCGTTTACAGGGGCAAGCGCGAATTTTTCGGTCGGGCCAGTGGAGGCTACTACTTGCGGATTGCCGTCATAGCCGACAGGAACTATCCATGCGGCAATGCTCGCGTTCAGGGGATACCCGTCTTTAAAGGAGATACATGTGGAAGCTAAATAAACCGGGTTATTCTCAGCAACAATCGCGTTACTTGACATAATGAATTCCCCCTGTTTAACGAACACGCCGTATGATATATTATTCGTTATCAAACCGCCCCTAAGATCACAACCATACGAAGTCGAAGAGTGGTCAATATATACACCTGCTTCCTTATTCTCTGTAATGAGCGCTGTTCCGTCTATGATAACATTACCTTTTGACCATATCCCGGCCTTACCGTTTCTCGTAATAAGCCCGCCGTCCACGGTGGATGATAGTGTTAGAATGGACACCCCATCATCCGCATTATCAGAGATTTCCCCGCCTTCCATGCTAAAACCCGTCTCTGAGGCAAGGGATACCCCCGTAGTGCCATTCCGCAGTATAGCGCCGTCCCGCAAATAGATGCGCGGTGGGGGGGAGGCGGAAGCCACCGTTACTATTGTAGTTGCAGTCGTGCTGATGGTAGTATTAGATGCGCCGTATGCGGGTGAAGGGGTGCTTCCTGCCGGCGGGCTCCCGCCTGTCCAACTTGCGCCGCCGTCAAGAATCAGCGTACCGCCCGCGCCCCCCAGCGTAAGAGTGCCACCTGTAATGTTTATAAGTGATGATATGTTCGAGGCCGCTTTTATTGTCCTGGTTCCCTGCGCTTTCAGCGTAAGGTTTTTGTTTGTGGTCAGAGGCGATTCTTGAGGCGGGTTAGCACCATCCATGGGGGAGGAGGTCAACGCAATGTCATTTATTACGGTGATAGTCTCGCCTGCCTGCGCGGCGGTTATCGCGGCGGCAAGCGTTGTATACAGCAGATTCCGGCCGTTTTCTGTACGCATCGCCACGGCATTCCCCGCGCTTACCGTAACGGTAAAACTGGCGTGGTGCCCCCCCACGCTATAGGTAACGGTTTGTATACCGGTTTCTGTAAAACGGTTGGAAGCGTCTGTGCCGCTAACGGTAAAGGCGATTGTTCCATACGTTGTATTATCGTCTGCGTCATTATGTCTTAGTTGAACCGTAGTTCCGTAGCGGTCATTGAGTACGGCTTGCAGTATCAAGCCTGTGGGGTCAAACGTTTTGCCGATGGTGTAATCGGTTGTATCAGGCAAACGCCCGCCTTTCGTGCTGTCAAACGTGAGGTACGCTATGGCCGCAGAGTTAAATACAGCGGTAAGTTTAATATTCCGGCACGGCATAACAAAACGCCCTAGCGCATATAACTGGTCTGCATCTAGAGGGAGAGGGTTGGCGGGAACGGTGATGGCTGTCTCCCCGGGCAAAAGCGTATACGAGAGGCCGTTTTCTTGTAGTTGATAGCCTTCTTCAGCCTTGGTACACACTGTTATCGTGTCACCCATATAAGCCGGTAAGGGATGTTCGGGTGAGTTGCCATTTACTGTAACCCATGCAATTTGGCCATTTGCTAACGAGTTCTCCCAAGTGATACTAAATACTTTCCGCTCAAATTGGGCCTTAAAACTAATGACAGGCCGGCCGCTGTTAATAATGTCATTTGCGGCAGCGCTGTCTAAATCAAAACTAAAGGAAATAATCCCCGCCGGATAATCAGGGTCGGAATAGTCAATGACGGAAGCATCTACAGTTATAGAGACTCTACTAGGAGTATCCCCGTATTCATACCGGAGGGTGTCGGAGGCGATCATGTATCCCGGCGTGGGAACAATTTTGCCTTCGATAGTATCGTCGGCATCGGCATACTTCCGGTTTGTTATCCATACATCGCCCCAGGCGCTGTAGTATTCTTCCAGCCGGATAGAGCCGCTCAAACCGCCGGGGGCGTAAACGTTGTAATACAGGGACGGGGTTTTAGTGGAGGCTTGCACAGAAACACCATGGTTTTCATTCTCAAATGCCCAGCCATAGGTGGCGGGCAGTTTGGGTATAACATAGTCAACCCCTGCCCCATCAAGCAGGGTAAGTTTCAGGGCTTTTTTGTGGCGTTCTGTTAGCGTGTCAAAATTGTCCACTCTGAATTTGAGTACGCTGCCGTCTTCGTGTTTCATCGCCAGAATTTCGCCGCTATAGGACAAAAAACGGTACACTCTTTGCGACCCGCCGCCCAGTGTAGCGGTTATTTCTATCCCTTGGCCGGGATTGCCGGGGTCGTCAACAGGCTTCCAGACTTCGCCTATTTCATAATCGGTTCTCCACGGGCCGGACGTTACGGCTATATCGACAATGGAGAAATTCATCGATTGGTTTTTATTCAAATGGTCAAGGATATACTGCTCAAAGTCGGGATTTACCGTAGCCTTGCATGCGGCCACTATTGTTATGAGAATAACGGCTAATCCGGTAAAAATCTTATCCCGCATACCTCAATAATAACAAAGTATGTGAAAAAAAGAAAGCCACAGTTTATTTCAGGCTGCAGCCCGAAATAAACTGTGCGGATGCTTAGGCTAACGCCGTTAGGCCGCTTCCGCTTTTTTATCGCCGACAGCTTTTACCGTGCGGACAAGCCGCGCCGGAATATCGTTGAGGGCGGCGGCAAGGTTCCGCGCCGGCGCGTTCATTACGGACATCAGCATCGCAATCAACTGGTCTTTGCCCGGCAGTTTCGAGAAGGCCTCGATTTGCTTGGCATTGTACACCGTATTAGCGACAACGCCGCCCTTAATCTGCAAAACCGGCGCTTCTTTGGCAAATTCCAGCAGAATTTTTGCTACTTCGTTGGAATCTTTGGTCGAAACCGCTATCGCCGTGGGGCCGGTAAGGTAGTCCGCCACATTGGGCGCGGACAGTTCCTCAAACGCGATGCGAGCGTAGTTATTCTTGATAACTTTGTAGAGCGCGTCTTTCGCCCGTAACTGTTTCCGCAACGCGGTAATCTGTTCGACCGTAAGCCCGCGGTATTCGGTAAAAATAAAATCGGGACTGCCCCCCGTCTGAAACACTTCTTTTGTTTCCCGGATGGCGGCAGCCTTTGATTCCTGTATTTTTTTAGCAACTAAAGCCATAGTAATCTCCTTGCATTAGGAGGATATCCTCCTCTTTGTATTTACGCGTCTTTCGCCAAAACCCACACGCCGGGTCCCATGCTGGACGAAACCGAAACGGTTTTAAGAAATTCGCCCTTCGCATCGGCCGGTTTCTTTCGTTTTATTTCCGAAAGAACAGCGTTCACGTTTTCGGCGATTTTTCCGGTTTCCATCGAAACCTTGCCGACAGCCAAATGCACAATGCCCGTTTTGTCGGCGCGAAATTCCACGCGGCCTTTCTTTAACTCGGACAGAGCGCTTTTCAGGTCGTTGGTAACGGTGCCTGTTTTAGGATTGGGCATAAGCCCCTTGCGGCCCAGCACCATACCGAGTTTGCCTACATCTTTCATCATATCGGGAGTGGCAACGGCAATGTCAAAGTCGAGCCAGCCGCCCTTGATTTTTTCAACAAGGTCGGAAGAACCGGCATAGGCGGCACCCGCTTCCTGCGCTTCTTTTTCGCGTTCCGGCGGACAAAACACGAGTACGCGCTTTTCACCCTTGAACTGGTGAGGAAGCACAACCGTATCGCGTACCGTCTGCCCTTTTTTGAGGTTGAGTCGCGCCGACAGTTCAACGGTTTCATCAAATTTTACAAAACTGAGCGATTTTACCAGTTCGCACGCTTGGGTCAATTCAAAAACAGCGTTTGTATCGAATTTTTTGAGCGCTTCGCGGTATTTTTTTCCATGTTTCATTTGTCTACCTCTACGCCCATGGAACGCGCCGTTCCCGCAATGATTTTGACAGCCCCCTCCACATCAATAGCGGAAAGGTCAGGCATCTTCGTCTTTGCGATTTCTTCGAGTTTTGCCTTGGAAATCTTGCCGACCTTTACCTTGTGCGATTGAGCCGAGCCTTTTTCCAGTCCTATGGCTTTTTTTATCAGCACCGCAGCGGGCGGCGTTTTTAAGATAAACGTAAATGACTTGTCCTGATACACGGTTATTACAACCGGTATGACAAGCCCCTTCTCCATCGTTTTTGTCCGGTCATTGAACTGCTGGACAAACTGCGGAGCGCTTACTCCATGAGGGCCGAGAGCCGGCCCCACAGGCGGCGCGGGAGTCGCGCTCCCCGCCGGACACTGGAGTTTGATGTATGCGGCAATCTTTTTCTTTGCCATGTATAACTCCTCTTTGGTGCAAACGAACGCGCTTTTGGCGGCGCGTTCTCCCATAGCGTTGCCCTATCCTAACGCGGTAATGTTTTTTCCGCAAGAGGGGTTTGTTTTTTTGCCTTTGCCAAGGCATCGTTCAAAGCGGCAAAAAAGCCTTCGCTTGTTGCGGTCGCGCCGCTAATCGCGTCAACGCCGGCGCAGCCTGTTTCCAGTGTCCGGCTGATCAGTTCTTCGAGCGCCGTACTGCCCGCCGGTTCATCTTCCTTGCTTTCCAGTACTTCGATATTGATAATCGAAGTTGTATTGGTTTCTACCAGCAGGCGTATAGCGCCGCGATAGCCCTTTCCCGTTCCTGCCCAAAGCCCCTCTTCGTAGCGTTCAAACAACCTCAAACTAAGGCATGACGCGCAGGCCAATGCGCAAAATATAACGTATAGATGTTTTTTCATACCGCCTCCTGCTTGTACAACGATGCGGGGGTGCGGTTTGCATTGAGGTTGCGCTTTTAGAACGTTGCCCTTAAGGATAAGATTTGGGTGTCAGGGTTGAAAATTCCGTTTTACAAGGATTTTGGCGGGTGGGCGCGCTCTTTGCGAGACTGTTCAAATAAAACACCGAACCGTAGGTGTTTCCGAGCGTAAACAGGTAGGGCAACGAGTCGCCGTCTTCGGGATAGAGTACAGTATCGTTTATCGAAAAGCGGTATGTTATCAACGGGGGGAACGGAGGGCTTATCGTATAGAGTTCAATGCAAAGTTTATTGGGTTTGTCAAGGTTTACCGCCGGCAGGGGCTGGTCTGTCAATTCATGTTCGGGGACGGCCGCGTCAGAAGCGTACCAGCGCAGTGAAAATTTCCTCTCATGAACGTTCACTATAAATTCAACACGCCGCAACTGAGCATAATTTTTTCGGGGGCATGTACACTCCTCCCCGCCGGTACATGCGCAGTTGTCCTCGGGGGTGCCGGCGCATGCGCAGTCAGCCGCGTATTCGGCAAAAGCGATGCCGCTGGAAGCGCCGCTGCCGGACAAACTGTTGTCTATAAGCACGGAAATTTTTTTACAGGTGCAGTTGTTGTCCTCCGCGCCGGAACAGCCGCAGGCGTATGTTTCTAACACGTTGGGAAGGGCGACTGCGCAAATACAGGAAATATCTTGGGAAATTTGATAATCGGTATCGTATATATAGAAGGAGTCTGTTGTTTTGCTTTCCGCGTAAAAAAGAATTTTGCCATTTTTTTTTCGCCAGAGCGGCGGCAAAGGCTCGGTATAACCACCAAGCCCGCCAATACCGCTTTTTTCCGGCGTGCTGATTTCTTCACATGAGAGCAGAAAAAGGATACAAAGGCACAGCGGCAGTTTTAATTTCATATACATAAAAACTAATCGTCTCCAACCGGGTCGTCAAAGTGGTAACCAAAACATATATAAGGCCGTGGCGCAAACAGAGCATAGTCGGTTGTCCAGCCTTTTACCGTACCTTGCGGTGACGAACTTTCCGAATAATTGAGAAAATCATACGAGAAAGTCAGCCCAAGCGCAATATAGAAGGGCGCTATTTTTTCGAATGACAATTCCACTACCAGCCCCGCGCCGATATTCAGCATAGTATGCGAATATTGGTATTCGTCATAGAATTCATGTGTTATTGTTGCCGAAGACAGAAGCCCCAGCACATTGATGCCCGCGCCGATATTCAGCCTGAATGTATCACCTAATTCTATCTTAAAACCGGGACCGGCGGTAAAACTGCCCAAAAACAAAAAATCGTAAAAATCAAGGCTTACGTCCCCGCTGTTTGTGATGGCTGCCGGTACAAGGAATGAAAAATGAGCAAAAAAACCGATAAAAGAGCCTTCTTCTATCGAAAAAAGCGAAATCGCGCCGCCGGGCGCATACAGGGTTGAATGCGTGTTTCCGGCGCTTTCCATCATTATGCCGAATTGCGCTCCCGCTGCCGCCGAAAAATCGGCAAAAACAGGCGCTTCTACGGCTATCAAAAAAACCGCGGCCGCGAAGCATCCTTTCCATCTAATTGAATGTCCAGAAAATTGTTTTTTGCAAAAAAATAAGGATGCACGCGCGGCCCGCATAGTTTGTTAAAATACCGGCAATGCTTCAAAACCGGCTTCTTTGAGTTTGAGAACGGTAGAATTGAGGTCAGAACCGGACGGAACTGATACAATCCAGTATTCGGCGCCGCCCGCCTGCCGCAGGCTTACAGACGCTTCAAAACCGCATGTAGCAAGCCGGCTTTGCTGGGCAAGGGCATTGTTCCGTGTGGTAAAAAGCCCTGTTTGCAGAGCGGGCAGAGAGGCGGTTTCCAGTTTGCCCGCCGGCGCTTGTATAGCCTTTGCGGCGCTTACCGGAAAAGATTGCCCGGATAACAGCCACATTGCACCCGGAAATATGCTCACACCGGTAACAACCCCCGATTCAACAAGCAATGATTTGGTTTCCGGGCTTTCGGGGTACTCAATCAACAGCCGGTTTTTGTACTCATCCAGGCCGCTTGTTTTCCAAAGTATGTAGTAAATCGCCGCTTTCTCTTGCGCAAAATCAGTGTCGTCAAGATAACTGTCCAGAACCACATTGGAACCTGAACGGAACGCTTCGATTTGCGCGCTTAAGTATTTCGCTTTGATATACGATTTACGGTCATCGCGGGCCGTCAAAAGTACAATGCGTACATTGGCATCGGCTTTGTCCCATTCGCCCATCGCCATAAGGCATGCGGCGTTTTCAAGCAGCGCCGCGTCATCGCGTTTTCCCGCGACCGCATAGGCGGCCTGTTCCCAAGTTACTGCCGCCGCTTCAATGTCGCCGCTTAAAATCTGAATCCGCGCAAGCCGCACAAGCGCGTCATACCGCCCGGTGTCATTGGTTTGCGGATTTTCCAGCGTTTGATTTATACCGCGAATTTCGGTCTCCAAACTTGCCGGATATACGCCGTTCTGCTGCGCAAAAAGACTAACCGCGCCGCTTTGCGCTATCAGCGCTAAAATAAAAATTAAACCATTTGTTCTCATTGTATACCTCTAAAACGATTATCGGAATTTGATTTTTTTTCTAAACGGAGAACAAAGGAAAACAGTTCTTCGCAGGCGGCTGCCCGTACTTCGTTACGGCTGCCGGAAAAATGCCGCATCAGCGTATCAAGCGCCCTGCCGCCGGAAATTTCTTTTCTACAGACGGCAAACCAAACATCGCCGGTACAGGGCTTTGCCGTAGGGTTTGCGGCGGCATCCGGGCCTGCCAACCCGGTAACGGCGGCGGCTATGTCCGCGCCCGATTTTTCTAGGGCGGCTTCGGCCATTGCGGAGGCCGTTTCACGGCTAACCGCGCCATACCGCTCGATAAGGCCGGCGGAAATTCCCAGCATTGATTGTTTTGCTTCGGCGGTATAGACCACATAACTGCCCCAAAGCGCCTCCGATGCGCCCGGAATCCCGGCAAAGGCTCCGGCGGCAAGACCGGCGGTACAGGATTCGGCAAAAACGATAACGCGCTGCGTGGCGCGGAGCGCGCGGTAGAGCCTGCAAACGGCGGGAGAAGGTTCGGGCAAACAGGATTTCTTATTCATCATAAAAAAAGGAATTGGGCGGGTCTTTGGAGCCTTTCCCGCCGCGCCGGTTCCTGCGCCTGCCGGTGAGTGTATTCAGCCTGATTTTTTTTACCGTTATGTTGTGTTCGGTAAAAAGCCGCCTGATGGCCCGTTCCAGTTCCAGACGGGGCGGATTCATCGGTAACACAAATTGCCGCGCTTTTGCGAAAAGCGTTTTATACAGTTCGCCCGCGCAGACGGTAGGGTCGCCCGTGCCTAGTTGCCAATCAGTTTCCTGTTCTATGTACGCGGCAATCATGCTGTAGAGGAACGTGCGCATAAGCGGCTGTTCGTTTTCCGTATGCGCGGCGGCAATGTTTTTGTAGTACGCGCTCCTGAAACTTTTGTCTTTTTTGAAAAGCGCCGATGTATTGGGCTGCAAATACTGATATATCCCCGCGTCT
>JAIRPM010000089.1 GCA_031257075.1 Spirochaetaceae bacterium | reverse complement strand
ATAGGGACGAAAACCAGTGCCACTACGCTTGAGGTGGGCGGTTTGATAGGCGAATTGAGTCAGTTCAAGGAGATACTAATAGAAAATTGTGTTTCCGAACTGAATATTACCGCCGATTTAGGAGACGATGCAAATCAATTTAATGCTTTTGGCGGTTTTCTGGGCAAAGAATGGAATTCAGCCGGCCGATGCAAACTTACCATCCGAAATTCTTACGCGACAGGCAACATAAATGTTACCGGCAGTTTTTCTAACAATGTCGATAATCCTCATGTTTTTGCCGGCGGGTTCATAGGCGATGAGTGCAGCAATAATACTACTACAAACATACTCATAGAAAAATGCTATGCCGCGGGTAATATTTCTATAGCGTCGCTTCCAATGACTACTGTACATGATAACTATATGCGCGGAACGGGCGGTTTTATCGGAATGATTTGGAGACGGTCCGGCACCAATAACGTAACAATTAAGAACAGCGCGGCAGTTGGAAGCTCTGTTATTCTTAACCCCTTATCTGGCGGCAATGCAACTGTTAACGACAGCAGCCGCTTTGCCGGTTATGCTATCATTACCAACAACAACGTAACTTTTGAAAACAACATAGCCAACAACGGAATGTTGGTAGGAGACGGCACATCGACACATAGCGACGACAGCACGGATGCGCAAGGCACAACCAAATGGGGCAGAGGCGTTGCCAACGACGCGAACGGCCTCAAAAAAGTCGCCACCTGGACGACCGGCCTCGGCTGGGATAGCACCGTCTGGGACTTCAGCGGCCTCTCGCAAGGAAAGTGGCCTACGCTGAGGCACTGAACAGTGGATAGTGGGTGGTAAGTAGTGGGTAGTGGGTAGAAGTTCGGGCAGTATATTTGGTTCTTTAATACCGATATATTGGCCTGAAATTCTGCTCACTACCCCACTACCCACTACATTGGCGGCTCACTGTCCGCTGTAATCCCCCTCTTGTATGTTTTTTTTGTTCCGGCTAGAATAAATACAGTTTATGGGGGCGTAGCGAAGCTGGTTTATCGCGCTGGCCTGTCACGCCGGAGACCGCGGGTTCGAGTCCCGTCGCTCCCGTACTAAAAAATCTCTATTTTGCGGCCACCACCTCCTCCGGTATGGCCGCTTTTTTTATGCCGTGTTATTTCACCGATACTTCTTTTACCACGAGGGTCTTTTTGCCTTTGCGGAAGAAGCCGAATAAACTGCCGCAGATGCCGCCCAAAATGTGGGTAAAGTGCGAGATGTTATCATCGCGGCTTATCCCCTGCACCAATTCGTTTCCCAAATAAAAAATCACAACGAGGATGAACGTAAGCGGAATTTCACCCTCCCGGAAGTTGGTAAAAGACGCGAGCAGTATCATCATAAAAACAACGCCGGACGCGCCCAAAAGGTATCCGGGGCCGAAAAATATGTTCATAAGGCCGGTGGTAATCGCGGTAATCGCTATCATCAGCAAGAGCGAAAGCGAACCGTAAATTTCTTCCAGCATCGGGCCTACAATGAGTATCATCAGCAGGTTGCCGGTAAGATGATTAAGGTTGGCGTGCCCGAACACATGGGAAACAAGGTTTATCCAATTGCGAATCTGCCCTTTGTCGAAACCGCCTTTGCCCGGCACGGCAAACCATGTTTGCGTAAAACCGGGCACAATGTTGTTCAGCAAAAGAACGATGGCGCAGGCGATTACAAACGAAAGCAGCACCGGCGCGTTGTATTTAATTTTCATATATCCTCCAAACGGCCCCGGCACGGCGTATGCCGCGCCGCCAAGCCGCAAACAGCGCCTTTTAGGGCGCGAAGTCCAATTCCAGTTCGACAGGGCAGTGGTCGGAACCTGTTACATCGGGGCATAGCGCCGCCTTTTTGACGGCGGGCAAAAATCCTTTGTTGACGCAATGATAATCAATACGCCAGCCCACATTCCGGGCGCGGGCGTTCATCCGGTACGACCACCAACTGTAATGCCCCGTTTCCCCCGGGTGAAAATGCCGGAACGTGTCGCAAAACCCGCTCGATGTCCATGTATCCATCCATGCCCGTTCTTCAGGCAGATAACCGGCATTCCCTTCGTTTTCTTTGGGATGGGCAAGGTCGATGGGTGTGTGCGCGATATTGTAATCGCCGCAGAGGACAAAATTCTTTTTTTGTTTGACAAGTTTTTTGCAATGTTCCAATATCGCGGCGCAGAAATCAAGTTTGTACGGAAGCCGCGCCCCCGCTCCCTGTGAATTGGGGAAATAGGCGGAAATGACGGTAATCCCGGGAAATTCAGCCTGCAAAACCCGTCCTTCGCTGTCGAAGCGTTCATCGCCAAGTACGGCGATGTTTTCCGGTTCTGTTTTGGTGTAAATAGCAACGCCGCTGTAGCCTTTCTTTTGGGCGCTGGCCCAGTATGATTTATACGGTGTCCCGCCGCTGCCGCACGGCGTTATCAGCGCGGGGGCGAGCTGCTCCGGCGCGGCTTTTGTTTCCTGTATACAAAGAATGTCGGGGTTTTCGCGCTCAATCCATTGAAGAAAGCCTTTTTTTTCTACCGCCCGAATGCCGTTTACATTCCACGAAAGTATACGCATGGTTAGAGTATACAAGAAAACAGCGGTAACGTGGTAGGCGGCGGCAGCAGTGTCTTCTACGGCGAAAATGTACCAAGGAAAATCTGGCATAAATGGGAAGGGGCTGGATTTATGTATATTATACTGTTATATTATAAATAACAAGTGGTTTTAACCCCTTTATTAAAAAAGACCAAAATCGTCTTCACTTTTAGGAGAACTCTATGCACGATGTACGAAAAATTACAGACGGCGTTTATTGGGTAGGCGGCTGTGACCGCAGGCCTAAAGCGTTTGAAGGAGTGTACGATATACCGCGAGGCGTGTCGTACAACAGTTATTTTATTGATGACGAGAAGACGGCTCTCATGGATACCGTCGATAAAACGGTATCCGGCGTTTTCTTTGAAAATCTTGAGTATATGCTTAAAGGCAGGGCTCTTGATTATGTATTTGTCCACCATATGGAACCTGACCACAGCGCGGTGCTGGGTGAAATTGTCCGGCGTTATCCCAAAGTCAAAATCGTTACCAACGAAAAAGTCGTGGCAATGATTAAACAATTCTTTACGATAGACATTGATTCACGCGCGGTGCTTGTGAACGAAGGCGAAACCTTCAGCACCGGGACTCACACCTTTGCCTTTGTTATGGCGCCGATGGTGCACTGGCCCGAGGTTATGCTTTCCTACGAAACAACAAAAAAAATTCTGTTTTCCGCGGACGCGTTCGGCACATTCGGGGCGCTTAACGGCAACATTTTCGCGGACGAAGTAAATTTCGCCGCCGAGTGGCTGCCGGATGCCCGCCGCTACTACGCGAACATTGTAGGTAAGTACGGCGACCAAGTGCAAATGGCGCTCAGCAAGGCGGCGGGGCTGGATATTGCCTTCGTATGCCCGCTCCACGGCCCCATCTGGCGGAAAAATTTTGGCTGGTATCTGGATAAATACCAGCATTGGAGTACATATACCCCGGAAGAAAACGCGGTACTCATAGCGTATGCCTCCGTATACGGCCATACGGAAAACGCGGTGAATATACTGGCGAGCGAACTTGCCGAGCGGGGCGTAACCAATATCGCCGTGTACGACGTGTCTCAGCACGCGACCGATGTCATTGTTGCCGAAGCGTTCCGGTGCAGTCACCTTGTCTTTGCTTCGACAACGTACAACGCGGGAATTTTCATCCGCATGGATGAAGCGCTCCGCGACATTGAAGCGCACTGCTTACGGAACCGGACGGTAGCGTTTATCGAAAACGGTTCGTGGGCGTGTTCCGCCGGCGACCTTATGCGCGGCATTTTTAGCAGTCTGAAAGATATGCGTTTTATTGACGGTAATGTCTGCATTACCTCAGCGGTCAAGGACAAAGACCGCGCCCGCCTTGCCGCGCTTGCCGAAACAATAGCGGCGGACATACCCAAAAATGCCATTGCGCCGCATACAGCCGGGGCGGTCGATATTCCGCCGTTCTTCAAACTGAGTTACGGCCTCTTCCTCCTTACCGCCCGTGACGGCGCTAAAGACAACGGCTGTATTATCAACACGGCGGTACAACTGACCGACACGCCCAAACGCATCACCATTTCCGTTATACGGAAAAATTACACCTGCGATATGATAAAAAAAACCGGCGTATTCAACGTGAGTGTACTCAAACAGGATACGCCGTTCAGCGTGTTTCAGCGCTTCGGTTTCAAGAGCGGGCGCGATGAAGAAAAGTTCGCGGACTGCCCGCAAAAAACACGGAGCGCCAACGGCCTGATATACGCGCCCCTTCATGCCAACGCGTATATATCCGGCAAAGTAGTACAGGCCATTGATTACGATACGCACACGCTGTTTATCGCGGATGTTACCGAATCGGCGGCGCTGTCCAATGAGCCTTCGGTAACGTACCAGTACTACGCGGACAACATCAAGCCGAAGCCGCCGCTTAACGGGCCCAAAAAGAAAGGCTATGTCTGTAAAGTATGCGGCTACTTCCACGAAGGCGAAGAACTGCCGCCCGACTTTATCTGCCCGCTCTGCAAACACGGCGTAGACGTGTTTGAAAAAGTAGGCTGAGCGCAAAAGTTCGATGGCACGCCGCAGGCTTTGATTTTCACTATCTGGCGCAGCGCCGGGTAGTGAAAATGTACATCCCGCTTGCTAAAAATTCGTTTCCTCCTTATACTTACCCCAATGTCAAGCGAAAACAAACAGCCAGTGTTGCCGCCGCAGATGCCCGGCGACCGGCGGGGCTTCCCGTTGGTGTTTTTTTTGTGCATATCGGCTGTGGCTATTTTTATGTATTTTCAATCCCGCCAACCGCCGGTTAATGCCGTTGCGTACACAGACTTCCTTAATTTGCTTAACAAAAATGAAATAACACAGGTAACAATATTTGACAACTCCACAATAGAATGGACATTGCCTGTTTCGTCCGCAAAAGGCGATAAGCCGGCATCGTTTTTTCGTACTGTTATTCCCTATCATGACCCGGCATTGCTTCCGGCGCTTGCCGCGCATAGTGTACGTATTGCCGGCGGCAGCGGGCGCAGCGGACTGCGGCATATTGTTTTTGAATTGCTGCCCTGGTTTATTATGTTCACAATTTTTTTCCTGTTGATGCGCAATATGCAAATGCCCGGACGCGCCCTCAATTTTGGCAAAAGCCGGGCGCGGCGGTATCAGGAACAGGGCAAAAAGATAACATTTGCCGATGTCGCGGGGCAGATGGAAGCGAAAGCCGAATTGCAGGAAGTTGTTGAATTCCTAAAAAAACCGCAGAAATTTACCGAAATGGGCGCAAAAATTCCCCATGGTGTCCTCCTTGTGGGAATGCCCGGAACCGGTAAAACATTGATGGCGCGGGCTGTAGCGGGCGAGGCGGGGGTAGCGTTTTTTCATATGTCCGGTTCGGACTTTGTAGAAATGTTTGTGGGGGTAGGCGCGAGCCGTGTCCGCGACCTTTTTGAACAAGGCCGCCGGCATAGCCCCTGTATTGTTTTTATTGACGAATTAGATGCGGTAGGGCGGACGCGCGGCGCAGGCTATGGCGGCGGGCACGATGAGCGTGAACAAACGCTCAACCAATTGCTGGTGGAAATGGACGGTTTTGATTCTAAAGAAGGCTCCAGTGTTATTGTGCTTGCCGCTACAAACCGCGCCGATGTGCTTGACCCGGCGCTTCTTCGGCCCGGCCGGTTTGACCGGCAAGTTGCCGTTGCGCTGCCGGATGTCAAAGAACGTGAACAGATATTGGCGGCGCATATCCAAAAAATAAAAACGGCGGACAATGTTGACCTTTTACGCCTTGCGCGCGCAACACCGGGAATGAGCGGCGCGGATATTTCTAACCTTGTGAACGAAGCAGCGCTTCTTGCCACACGGCGCGGGAAAGAATCTGCCGCGATGAACGACTTTGAAGATGCCCGCGACAAAATCCTTATGGGTATTGCCCGCAAGACCTTTGTTACCTCTGAAAAAGAACGCCGTATGACGGCCACCCATGAAGCAGGCCATGCATTGCTGCATTACTTTCTCCCCAATGCTGACCCGCTTCACAAAGTAACGATTATACCGCATGGGCAGGCGCTCGGTATGGCGGTTTCATTGCCGGAACATGATGTTTACACACATTCCCGCTCATGGCTTGAAGACCGCATCGTTATTTGCTATGGCGGCTATGCGGCAGAGCGGCTGTTTTATAGCGAGACATCCAGCGGTGTCAAAAATGACCTTGAACAAGCGACAACGCTTGCGCGAAAGATGGTTTGCGAATGGGGTATGGCGGAGGATTTAGGCGCGATAAGTTACGGTCAGGAAGATGAACCTATTTTTCTTGCCCGTGAAATAGCCCGCCACAAAAACTATTCCGAAGACACGGCGCGCCGTATCGACACTGCCATTCGAGCCATTATGGACAAATCCCTTGAACGCGCCGCCGCTATTCTTACCGCTCATAAAACGCAACTGGAAACGTTAGCATCCGAACTATTGGCACGTGAAACGCTTGACGATAACGAAGTGCGGTCTTTGCTTGACATTCCCGTCGAGGGCAATACCGATTAGGGGCAATTTAATCAGCGTTGTCATAGGCGGCTGGTTACCAGCCTTTGCCCCAGTTGCCTTCAATTTTGTAGTAACGGTAGAAATTGATGCCAAAAGTTACATACGGTTTAACGGCAATCATATTGAAGCCGGAAAAATCATTGTTGGAAGAA
Source organism: Spirochaetaceae bacterium (assembly GCA_031257075.1). Lineage (GTDB taxonomy): Bacteria > Spirochaetota > Spirochaetia > Treponematales > Breznakiellaceae > JAIROZ01. Next base: position 1,758 of record JAIRPM010000089.1, on the reverse strand, counting down.
GTGGTAAATATATCAAACTGAACATGCGAGCCCAGCATCAAAAAGAATTTATCATCATAAAAATCAAATTTATATCCCGCGCTTAAAAGGAACGCAAATCCGCCTGAGTTAAAATCCCGTGATGCGCCGTCCTTTGAGTTTTCTAATAAATACTGAATAAAATCCAGCGCAGCGCTAAAAACAAGATGGTGATGGCCGTTTATTCCGCCGGCGAGTGGAAGTCGCAGCGCGGTGCCCAGCCATTCGTTAATTGAATACGTGAGCGTTATGTTGGTATTGTCCGCGTTGTAAATTTTTTGATTGGGAAAAACCAATGCCGCCCCCCACCAAAAACCGATGCAATGCCGTTCGGTAAAGCAAAACCAGTAATGCGATAGCCCGCCTCCCATTGCCATAGTGTTAATCATATCTGAACTGAATAAGCCTTTTATATATCCTCCGCCTTCAAAACCAAACCCTGTCCAGTATTCCGCTTCCCAGTCAACAGCAGACAGCGCCGGCGCGGCAAGCATAAACCCAAAGACTAAAAAGGTTAATGTAAAAAAACGCATTTGTACCATATTATTGATTATTGATTGGTCTTTATAGAAGACAGGAGACTTGAGGAAACATTGCAAGCGCCGCCCCATGCTTCTTTGATAGAGAGGGCTTGCCGGTTTTTTGCGCCCATGCTAGACTGCCTATAGAGCAAAGCTGATTAAATTGATTCTAATCAGCGCTTCCTTAGAGGCTGTTCCAGCAGGAAACGGTTCTCTGTGTTGTAACCGTTTCGGCGGTGCACACATGGCCGTTGACAAAATCCTCCCGTTCACGCTGCGGCGTAGCAAAGGCGCGATTGCGGCGCGCATGTGTTTGAAAAAAAAACGTATAAACGGGCGGTGTAACCAATGTAACAGAAAAACGGCGTTCAGCAGGATTTAGACATCGTGATTGACACGACTGCCCTCCTCCTTCTGGAACTTTCTGTGTAAAAGATGTGCTGGTCGACCGACTTGGTGTGGGAAAATAGAGGAATTTTTAACATATAGGAAATAATAGTATATTTTACGCATTTGAAACACACTATAAAACCCGTGTTGAAAATTTAATATCAGAGGTTACCGTTTTTCCACTTCAGCAGTCATGATATTTATTAATAACAGTAGAATTTCGCAATAATTATAAATCATTTATGATACCTAAAACAATCCATTACAGATTGGTTCGATAGAAAGCCGCTGACGGAGGAATGCTTTTGCGTGTAGCAAAAGGCTGGGAACGCCCTTTGCCGGACTATGCATTCAAACTGTGGTGTTGAATGCATAAATAATTTATGGTGATGAAGATTTTTATATTTATACATCCAAAGAAATATCCAAATATTGGAAATAATAAATACAATAGGAGACATATATGGTGATAATTGAAAAAATAAAAAACAAGCTGTATTTCTATCTTAAAACACAGAAAAATAAAAAGTATGAATACAGTAGCGAAGGTAAAATCCTTAAAGAAAAAAATGTGAATATAACGCACAATATAATTAGAAAATACAATATTGCAAACAAAAAATATGAACTAAAAGGCATACACTACGGCGCATATTGGATGGGTGATAATGATGTTGTAAAAGCTATGGCGGACGATTTATCGGAAATTTGCAATCTAACTATTATAGATTTAGCATTGTATTCGAGGTGTAAATCAGACAAAGTAAAGCAGTCAATACCAACCCCTAATGGCATGGTAAATTATCTGAATCTTGATAAAATAAAAGAT
>JAIRPM010000030.1 GCA_031257075.1 Spirochaetaceae bacterium | reverse complement strand
TGGAGGCTTTTTTATGGACAAAAATACCGTTATTACCAAGGCAAAAGAGTATATCAGCAAAGAAAAAGACGCTCATTTTAAGGGCGAGGTAGAGAAACTGCTTGGCGAGGATACGCCGCAGTCGTGGAAGGAACTTGAAGACCGGTTCTTTCAGAATTTAGAGTTCGGGACGGGGGGGCTGCGCGGCGTTGTGGGCGGCGGCTTCAACCGGATGAATACGCTTGTCGTCCGGCAGGCGACACAGGGGCTTGCGAATTATGTTGTAAAAGCCTTCCCGCAAAAAGCCGCGAAGGACGACCTAAAGGCCGTTATCGCCTACGACAGCCGCCATTTTTCCAAGGAATTCTCCGAGGCGGCGGCGCTCGTTCTTGCCGCCAACGGTATCAAATGTTACCTCTTTTCCGGCCTGCGCCCCACGCCGGAACTTTCGTTTGCTATCCGGCAATTGGGCGCGGACACCGGCATCGTTGTTACCGCCAGCCATAACCCGCCCCAGTACAACGGCTACAAGGCCTACTGGAACGACGGTTCGCAGGTTATCGAGCCGCACGATGCCGGCATCATCGACGAAGTGAACAAAACGGACGAAATCAAGTCGATAGACCGTGAAACAGCGCTCAAAACAGGTAAACTCGCCATTATTGATAAAGAAATAGACGCGCCTTTCCACGCGATGATACGCTCAAAATTGTTCCGCCCCGATTTGATTAAAAAAATGGCCGGGGACGTTAAAATCGTATACACACCGCTCCATGGAACCGGCGCTATGCACGTCGAGGCGGTGCTGGGCAGTCTGGGGCTTAACGTGATTACCGTTCCCGAACAGCGCAAAGGCAACGGCGATTTCCCCACGGTGGCGTTCCCCAATCCTGAAGAACCGCCGGCGCTCAAAATGGCGATAGAACTCGGCAAAAAAGAAAAGGCGGATGTGGTAATGGCGACTGACCCGGATGCCGACCGCTTTGGAATCGCCGTTCCCGCGTCCGGGGGCGAATTCGCGCTTGTTACCGGCAACCAGATGGGCTGCCTTCTTATTGATTATGTCCTGCTTTCGTTAAAAGAGGCCGGCAAACTGCCGGCAAACGCCGCCATTGTGAATACCGTTGTTACTACCGGGATGCAGGCGCGGGTTGCCGCCCTGTACGGCGTGTCCACCCTCGAATGTCTTACCGGCTTTAAGTGGATTGCGAACCTTATGCGCCTTGCCGAAACAGGCAAACTGGAGAAAACTATCGTTTTTGGCTGCGAAGAAAGTTACGGCTACCTTGTGGAAACCGAGGTGCGGGATAAGGACGGCATTTCCGCCGCCGCGATGACGGCCGAAATGACGCTCTACTGGCGGAGCAAAGGCAAAAGCCTTCTCGACCGGCTGAACGAACTGTACACGCAAACCGGCTACTGGGAAGAAGCGGGCATTTCCAAATACTTTCCCGGCCCCGAAGGCCCGGCGACTATGGCGGGCATTATGGCGAATTACCGCGCAAAACCGCCGGTGTCTCTGGGCGGCATTGCCGTAACAAAAACACGGGACATTAAGAATTCCGTTACGGTAAGCGGCGGCAAAACCGAGCCGGTAGACCTGCCGAAAAGCGATGTGCTCCAGTTCTATCTTGCCGACGGCACGATTGTAAGCGCCCGTCCCAGCGGCACCGAACCGAAAATAAAGTTTTACATTACCTCGTGCGCGGACGCGGCGGGTTCCGGCGGGCTTGCCGGAGCAAAGGCGGCGCTCGGCGAAAAACTTGCCTCGATAAAAAGCGACATCCGCGCCGTTATTGGGGAATAAAGGCTTGAGAGACTGGTAGACGCGCTTTCTAAAACAAACAGATGTTTGACAACGGCGTTTTAGTGTGAATCAAGATAGGTTTCGAGCAAAACAGGGAATTCTTCTTCGATTTTTCTAAGAGCGCCAAGAATAGCGCGGTTGTCAGCTTCTTGCTGGCTTGCCGGGTGTGATTGCCGGTCAGCGACATTCCATGTGAACAATGCCGTGCCGGAGGCTGAGTCTGCAAGCACGGCATTCAACGTATAACGTGTATTGTAAAACTTATTCTGGGGCGCGGCATGTAAGCGGAAGTCAATATCCAGCGTATAGCGGGCGTTGGCGTTTCCGGTATTTAACCCTAATGCGCTTAAAGCGCCGGCAAAAGCCGCCTTTAGCCTTCCGTTTAAATCGCCGCTTATCCGCAAATCTACCGGCATTGCCTGCGCCAAAGCACGTGTTTTTTCTACTTTTGCAGCAAGGCGCGCTATTTCCGGCTGCCGGTTGCCGCCGCCTATAACGTTCAATATCAGCGCATAGACTTCCGCATCCGCGAGCAACAGGCGGGCTTTGTCGCAGTGTTTTACCGTTTCCAGCGCAGGAAGCCCGTCCGGCACGAGACGCTCAATTTCATTAATGATTTTATTCAGTTCGCCGGTATAACGTTCACATCCGCGCGCTTTGTCCATAACGGCAAGCGCCCACCAGCCGTCTTTGCCGCCGTTCCATGTTTCTTTGATTTCCACCCCGATAAGCGTATCTAAAGCGGTTGCCGTTTCGATAATTTGAGAGTAAACGTTTGAATTTAGGACGGTTTTCCCGCCGCGTTGGTGTTCCGTGTCGGTGATGGTAACCGTGCCGGACACCGACTGCTTAAAAATAGCCGCAAGATTGATTTTTGCGGCATTTTCGGCCGCGGCACGGCTTTTTCCGCCGCCTGCCGCGGCAAGGTAAGCGTGTTCAGAGTAGGTTGAGGAAGGCGAATCAATCCATGCGGGTTTACCATATACGGAAACCGGCAAAAGAAAATGTATGCAGAATACGGTAATCAGCGCGGTTTTGAGACAATCTTCCATAAAAGGGAACGGCATAGCGCCGGCGGACACCGGTTTTTTCACATTGGTGCCTGACTAGCGTTATTGAACAACCGCCGAAGGTCCGCCTCCCGCGGTTTTGTCAAAAGCGTTTTCCATACGGGAAACGGCATCAAAACTGGCGGCAGCGGGAACGGCAAGTTTTGCGGCGGAAACAGCCGCATTACAATCTTCGGAAGCGGCTTTTTTGTTGTATTCCATAATCAGCCACAATATCCCGTCAACTCTGTCCACACGCAATGTTCTGGCACCGCGGAGGTCGGCTTTTACGAGCGCCTGTGTAATATTTTCTTGGAATGAAAGGGCGCTTTTAGGGTCAAGTTCACTGGTAGAGGTATAGTCCGTTACCATGTTCTTGACAATAGTTTGAATCTGCCGGCCGATATCGGCGCGGGCGCGAGTTTCCGCCATAGTTTTTGCCATTGACATTTTTGACATATCATCGCCCATTTTGAATGTCCCAATGCCTATAATCACATCATTCGAAGCGCTCAAATAGGCATCGTTAACAAACGCCGGAACGCCGCGCATGGGCGTGGCGCGTAATTTCGCCGCACGGTTCCCGCTTGCGCATGATGCCGCAAACAAAGTCAAAACCGCCATTAAAACCATAATAAAGTTTTTTTTCATCGCTAATGCTCCTCTAAACATTAAAGTAAGGTATTGTTTTACAAAGCAGAAGTAGTTACAAACTTCAGTTTTGCAACAGGCTCAGTATTATGCCGTTTTCAGTACTTCTTTAGGGCAACACTGATTTATTCCCAATTGAATAAATCAGCGATTCTTTAGAGATACCCATTGCACTTTGCCAAATACCACTGAAAATAAGATACTATATTTTTTGCCGTTGTTGACAGGGGGGCAGGCCGGTAATAAGCCGGCAATTTAAAATTAGCCTTCCAAGAAGCCGCTGGTAATGCCAAAAACAAGTAATGCTATGATTTATACATGGTTCAACATGCACTAGTTTTATTGCATAAATAACTGTCAAAACGGCAATGGATAAACAAAAGTGTTTTTGACCGGAGAGAAAGGGATTTGAACCCTTGGTGCCCTTTCGGGCACACACGACTTCCAATCGTGCACCTTCGGCCGCTCGGTCATCTCTCCTATAGAGAACCTGATTACAAAGCAACAAATTTTGCGGTCAGACTCTCTATACACCACGAAGTGTAGTATTGTTTCCATTTTTTAACAAGCGGCCGCATTACGTAAAAGCAATCCGGCCAAAGGTATGAATTTATGGGAACGCACGCTTGCTATGCAAGTTTCGCCCTGAATTGCCCTCGCCCCTTACTTAGCCAATTCGCTAATGGCGGTAACCAGCCCGGCAATGTTTTGGTTATTGGAATGTATGTTAATTTTGGTTGCCTGCCCATACGCGACATTTTGCAGGGCCTCCAGGCTTTTCAGTTTGATAAGCGCATCATCGGCGGCAACCGCCTTTAACATCGAAAGCCCCTCGGCGGTAGCCTTC
>JAIRPM010000178.1 GCA_031257075.1 Spirochaetaceae bacterium | reverse complement strand
AGCGTGGTCTTTCCCGTCCCGCCATGCCCCGCAAGGGCTACATTCTTGATAGATTCCATTTGTGCCATAGACAACTCCCGCTTGCAGTGTACTCAAAAAACCGGTATTTGGGGAGTGGGGTGAAATGAGATGCGCCTTCGTTTGGTATTGGGCAACGGCAGGCTGCAGTCAATTTAATCAATTTCCTTTAGTGTTTCGTTCAACGCTTGCGCTATCAATTCATGCGGCGGCGGCGCTATCTGTCCCGATTTTTGCATGCTGCTAAACAAAGCGCGGGATGCCTGTATATCATGGCGGGCGCGTTCGTAGACTTCGTCCCATGAAAGCGGCGTTTGGGCAAGTCCTTCGGCAATGGCCTGCGCGGCAACATCGGCAGCTTCGACGGCAAACATGTCCGTTTCTTCCATAGTAGCAATTATGGAGTCGGGTGAAATGCTGCGCCGTCTCGAAAAATCAGCGATAGAATGGGCGCAGCGTATCGCCATCCCGTCACTTATGGAACGGGCGCGAACAAGGAGCGCCCCTTTCAATATCCCCGGAAAACACACCGAATTGTTTACCTGATTGGGGAAATCGCCCCGGCCGGTTGCCACAATAAAAGCCCCTTCCTCCTTTGCCGCAAAAGGCCAAATTTCCGGCACGGGATTGGCGCAGCAAAAAACCACCGGCTTTTCCGCCATAGAACGCACCCATGCACGTTTAACCGTATCCGGGCCGGGTTTGGATAGCGCTATCAGCACATCGGCACCGCGCAGCGCGTCTTCTTCGCGTAAAATCCCCGCCGGATTAGTTCGCAGGCACAATTCCCATTTGCGGTAGTCGCGCTCGTCTGCCTGTATATCATACCGTTCCGCATGGAGCGCTCCTTTTGAATCAAATATGACCATAAGGTTGCCGCTGCCGCCGTCAGCAAGAATCAGCCGCGCTATGGTTGTATTTGCCGCGCCGGCTCCCAAAAGCACGATTTTTGCCGCGCCCAACGGTTTCTCCGCCAAATGAAGGGCATTGAGTAAAGCTGCTAGGGTAACGCAGGCAGTGCCCTGCGCGTCATCATGCCAAACCGGAATGGGACATTCTTCACGAAGCACATCAAGTGCCCGGTAACAATTCGGCTGACTTATGTCCTCCAAATTGATAGCGCCAAACGAAGGGGCTGCCATTTTTACAAAGTCAATGATTTTTTGCGGGTCGGGCGCACCGTCCGCGCCGCGGGAATCGATACAGAGCGGCACCGCGTCAATTCCGCCGAGGTATTTCATCAAGAGGGCTTTGCCTTCCATAACGCCAAGCCCTCCCGGCGGCGTACAATCACCGTCCCCCAGCACCCGTGTTGAATCGGAAACAACCGCCACTTGGCTGCCTCTGCCTGAAAGTTCAAACGAAAGGCTGTTATCGGCGCGAATCGCGGTGGAAACGGCAGAAACACCGGGCGTATACCATACATTGAACCAAGCAGCCCCCAAAATGCCGCATTTAGGAACAGTTTGAATTTTGCCCGCGTAAAACCGGTGCATCAGCAAAGACAGTTTTTTCAGGAATAGTGTTTTTGACCGCGCTTTCTCTTCGCCGTTCATTGTATCCGGGAAGAGCGCGTCAATATTGGCAAGCGAGGTATCGATGTTCATCGGAATTGAATTGTGCCGGGCAGAAACAGGAAGGTCAAGCACAATCAGCGCTGTCTTCTGTATTTGCTCATGTGGCTGCAAAGCAGCCGACATTGCTTCCTTAAACGTTTTATACCGGATTTACTGTGTTCCATGCGCTATCTGTATTATTATTGACGCAATAACCGCGCAGGCAAGCGTCCCCGCAGCCAATACCAGCATAAGCGCCGGCGACGGCTCATCCACGCCGGTTTTGCGGGCAAGGCGGCGTATAAGATACGCAATAGTCATCAAAAAAGCGTATATAAAAAGAATGATGCCGGACATACGCACAGCGCGGAGCAGCAACAATTGTGTTTGTTGGGAAAACTGGTATGCGTTTCCAATGAGGAAAAATATAAATGAAAGTGTACAAAAAACAAAAAGCGCTGAAAAAAGAGCGCGCGGGAATTTCACTGCGCCGGCGCGTCTTCGGCGGGAACCGAAGCGGAATTTTCGGGTGCGCCCGCCTGGGGCGGTACAAATAGAGCCGCTGTCGGCCGGTGTTCGCCGGCACCAAGCGTTCCGGCGGCCGTACGCCAGAACGTAAACATCGCCAGAACGGCAATCAGTATCAGAATCAAATGCTTCATAACAAAGTATTCCCTTAAAACTTTAAATGTTCAAGCGGGTTTATTGCCCGTCCGTTTTTGTACACAGCAAAATGAAGATGCGGACCGGTTGAACGGCCTGTATTGCCGACTTCGCCGATTTTTTCACCCTGTTTTACTTTTTGGCCTTCGATTACGGCACAGGAATTCAAATGCGCGTACATTGTTTGATAGCCGGCTGAATGGGTAAGGATAAGGTAACGGCCAAAAACGGCGTTAAAGCCTACAGTGCTTACTTTGCCGTCCATTGCCGCTTTGACAGGAGCGCCCAGATTGGCAGAAAGGTCAATGGCCGAATGGAAACGCCGTTCACCGCCGGTAAACGGATCTTTGCGCCACCCGAATCCTGATGTCAGGCGGCCGTTTACCGGATAGATAAAAAGTTCGCCCATTGCAAGCTTCAAGTCTTCACTTTTCATCTTTGCGCCGGGTATAAATAATATATCGCCGATAGATATATTTTCATCCTGAATATCATTGGCATCCAGAATCGCTTCTATCGGCACATTAAAAGACGCGGCTATTTTTTGATAAGAATCGCCTTTCGCTACTGTGTACGGAATCCCGTCCATATTGGGAATACGGATAATATCGCCCGTATGAAGATTGCGCGCATTTTTTAAATCGTTTGACGCTATGATAGCATCCATAGAAAGAGAATGGGATGCGGCAATTTTTGAAACCGAATCGCCGCGCTGAACGGTGTAGTTTGACCATGAAAATGTTTCCGCCGTAGTCAGCGGTATATCATCCGTTTCCGTACCGGCCGCCGATTCAAATCCTTTACTGTATTCCAGTATTTCATTAAAGACGCGGCTGTCGGCATCGGGGCGTATCATAAATTCATCGCTCTGAAAAAGAAGCGTAAAGTAAGCGAATATACCCGCCCCGAGTACGCCAATCGCGGCAACAATAAACTGCGATGATATCCGTGAACGGCCGCCGCCATCCAGAACCGCCGCTTTGCGCCGCAGTTCGGCGTTTTGCGCCAAAGGCTGCCTGATAAAACGAGGCTGCTGCCGCGCAGCGTTTTTTAGGGCGGACGCGTTCTGAGTATGCCTCGATGGTTTGCGCCGCTCAATATGCTGTTTTACATCAATATATCCCGGATGATACTTCATACTAGAATTTATCGACATTTTTAGTCAAAAAAATAAGGGAAATGTACGCCGGATGTATAAGAAGCGATAATTCTTCCATCCCCAAAACAGTACGCCCTATTGCCGCTGTATCGAATCCGCAGCCGCCGCTGCTCTCTGCTTAGTGTTTAAGCGCTTTTTTCATTGCTGTTACATATTCCGCTATGCGCGGGGCAGCGGCATAGCCGTGTTCGGCAATAATTTTTACAATAGCGCTGCCGACAATAACACCGTCCGCATAACGGGCAATTTCCGCCGCTTGATGCGGGGTATTTATACCAAACCCGACAGCAAGAGGAACTTTGGCGTAGGGCCGCGCCGCCGCCGCGATTGATGGTATATCTGTTTTGATTTCATTCCGCACGCCGGTAACCCCCATAGAGGAAACAATGTACAAGAAACCGTCAGCCGCGCCGGCGATTTTGCTTATACGCCCGGCGGAAGTAGGGGCAATGAGCGAAATGAGCGCAATGCTTTCCGCTCGCGCCGCGGCTTTTACTTCGGCTTGTTCTTCAAAAGGAAGGTCCGGGATGATAACCCCGTCCACGCCCGCGCCGGCGCAGCGTTTGAAAAAAGCGGCGTAACCGTAGCGGAAAACAGGGTTAAGGTAGGTAAGAAAGACGAGCGGGACTTGGGATGCCCCGGTCTGCCGCAGGCGTTCTACCATGCAAAAAATTTTGTCTATGCCCGCACCTGCGTTCAATGCGCGGATGTTGGCTGCTTGGATAACCGGGCCTTCGGCTATAGGGTCGGAAAACGGGATTCCTATTTCAATAATATCCGCGCCGGCTTTTTCCATCTCTACGATGAATTCTTCGGTTTTTTCTATCGAAGGATCGCCGCCGGTAAGAAACGCGATAAATGCTTTGCCCCCTTCAAAGGCTTTGGCAATACGGTTAGTCATAGCAATTCCTCTTAACGGTTAGGACAACACTGATTAACTCGATACTTCGGCAAGCCTTTAATTTTTGGGGCTTGCCGCATCAGCGTTGCTCCCTTTATTTGCTCATGCGGCCGCACGCAGCCGACATTGCGCAAATAAAGGGAATGTAGCACTGATTAAATCCTCGATTAGGTTTAATCAGTGCTTCCTTAGAATGATGTATATACAAAAAACATACAAGCCTTCGGGCGGCCATACTGATAAACTCGATGCTAATCAGCATGGCCTAAGAGGAATTTATAAAGACGGTTGCGAAAAGGATTTGTTTATGAAATGATTACGTATGAACAACACGGATATATTCACCCATTGGAAAAAAAACACGGCGCTCTTTATGAGCGGGCAGACGGTATCACTTTTTGGTTCTATGCTTGTACAATACGCGCTTGCATGGCATGTAACGCTTAAAACACAATCCGGTTCAATAATGACCATATTTATTATTGCCGGATTTTTGCCTATGTTTTTTATATCACCATTTGCCGGCGTCTGGGCAGACCGCTTTAACCGCAAGTATTTAATAAACATAGCGGATGCGTCTATCGCGCTGGCGACTCTTATCGTGGCGGTTCTTTATAGTTTTGGCTATGACAGCATTTGGATCCTGCTGATAGCGGCTGCTGTCCGGTCGCTGGGACAGGGTGTGCAGACACCGGCGGTAAATGCCTTTATCCCGCAGATTGTACCGCAGGAACACTTAACCCGCGTCAACGGCATCAATTCCAGCCTGCAATCTATGACGATGGTGGTATGCCCGCTCTTAAGCGGTCTGCTTCTCACCATAGCGCCTATTCAATTTATTTTTTATATTGATGTGATTACGGCGGCGGCCGGTATTAGTGTTGTCCTTTTTTTAGTAAAAAGCGCAACCCTGCCCCATGTTCCAGATGAAAGGCAGCATTATTTTTATGATTTGAAAGAAGGCTGGAAATACATCGCCTCGCACGGCCTTGTTCTGCGGTTAATTTTGATAAACACCGTTTTTTTTATTGCCGGTTCGCCGACAATGTTTTTAACGCCGCTGCAAATAGCGCGGAAATTCGGCGCGGAGGTTTGGCGGCTTACCATAATGGAAGTTTGTTTTGCCGGCGGCATGACCGCAGGCGGCGTTCTTATTAGTTTCTGGGGCGGATTTAAAAACAGGGCATTCTCGCTTGCGGTGGCAAATCTTCTATTTGGAATAGAAGCAATCGCGCTTGGAATTACCGGCAATTTCTGGCTGTATAACGCGATAATGGCTTTTATGGGAATTACGGTGCCGCTGTTTAACACGCCGGCCGCGGTGATGATTCAAACCAATGTCGAAAATGCGTATATGGGCCGCGTTTTCAGCGTGCTTTCGATGGTTTCCAGCCTTGCAATGCCCGCCGGCATGCTTGTCTTCGGCCCGCTTGCCGACATTGTTTCTATCGACACCCTGCTTATCGGCACCGGCATTGTAACGGCGCTCCTTTTTTGGCCGCTTGTGTTAAGCCGCACGATACGGGAAGCGGGCAGAACCCGGCTTCCCGCGAATTAACGCATGAAGCCGGCTGCCTTGCGGACAGGCGTTACTTAAACACGCAGCCGCGCCTGTATTTCCGTGATGAATTCGCCGCTGGTAAGTATTCGTTTTACCCGCGGGCTGGCGGCGCGTTCAAGGTCGCCTGTTATAAGCCCGCTTTCAATAACGGCCAGCACCGCCGATTCAAGGCGTTTTGCAAAGGCGCTCAGGGCGGGCAGCCCATCCAATTCGCCACGTTTTGCGAGCGCCCCTGTCCATGCGAAAATAAGCGCCGTCGGATTTGTGCCGCACCGTTCGCCTTTGAGATAACGGTAATAGTGGCGCTGCACGGTGCCGTGCGCCGCTTCAAATTCAAATACGCCGTCCGGTGATACAAGGACGCTTGTCATCATAGCAAGGCTGCCGGACGCGCTCGCTATCATATCGCTCATAACATCACCGTCATAATTTTTGCATGCCCATAAAAAACCGCCTTCGCTCTGCATAACACGCGCAACCGCATCATCTATTAGTGTATATGAATAAGATACACCCGCTTTTTCGCAAAGTATTTTAAATTCATTTTCGTACACTTCCATAAAGAGTTCCCGGAAACGCCCGTCATATATTTTTGAAATAGTATCTTTTGCGGCAAAGAGTACCGGCAATTTGCTATCAAGCGCATAACGAAAACAAGAACGCGCAAAATTCCGTATTGATTCATCAAAATTATGTACAGCCTGAATTATACCCGCTTCCTTCATAACAGCCACAGGTATTCTTGTTTCGCTGCCATCCGCGGCTGTCCGGCACAGTTCAATTTTTGCGCCCGCTTCCGCGCGCATTTCGGCCGCTTTGTAAACATCGCCGTACGCATGACGGCCTATGACAATAGGTTTTTCCCAGCGGGAAACGCTGCCACGCAGCGCGGGGCTTGTAATAGGCGCCCGGAATACTGTGCCGTCAAGCGCGGCGCGTATTGACGCATTCGGACTGGGGTAGAGTTTTTTTAGATGATATTCTTTTTGACGCGCCGCATTGGGCGTTATTGTCGCGCACTTAACCCCTACGCCCAACCGCCGGATAGCTTCCGCAGCCTGCGCGGTAACGGCATCGTCTGTCGCGGCACGGCTGGCAAGCCCCAAATCATAGTATTCCGTTTTTAATTCTACAAAAGGCGCAATGAGTTCCGCCTTTATATCCGCCCATAGCACACGGGTCATTTCGTCCCCGTCCAATTCCGCAAGAGGCGTTTTCATTGAAATTATACTCATATTCACGAGTGTACCATAAAAAACCGTGTTGCCCTAGAAAGGAGGCGCGGGGCGCTGTTCTGTTTTTCGGAGCCTAACCCGAAATGCCCATCACCTTCAGCGCGCGTTCAAGGCTCTTTTCCAGATGGCGGTGTTCAAGCGCGGGGAAAAGCCCCCAACCGTTGTTTTTTATGCGGACGACAGCGGCATTAGGCGGTATAAAACGGCGGAGAAAATTTTTCTGCGCGGCAAAGCGCTGGAAGATTTCGCGGAATGTCAAATGGTCGCGTTTTTTTGCCCGCAGCAATCGGAGCCAAAACGGCGCCGTTACAACAATAACATAGCAGAGTTGGCCGGCCGCCGCTGTTTTGTGCAGCAACGCCGCGTTTATAATGCGGGCAGCGTCTGGGGAGGGGGATGCCAGCCATTGCGCGATAAGCCGGTCAACTTCAGGATGAACTATGGACTCTAAGCGTTCAAGGGCGGCAGTATTGCCAAAAACTATACGTCCCAGAGCGTGGCGGTCTATTTGTTTTTGCGTTCCGCCGCCTGTTACAAAGGCTGTCCCGAAGACGGCGCTTATTTCTTCTATACGGGTTTGCAGGGCCTGATGCCCCAGCACATCAACATCCAGCACAGGAATGCCTCTGTTTTCCAAAAGCGCCGCCAGATAGTTTTTCCCGGCGCAGTACGGCCCGGTTAAACCGGCTATAATCATACTTTCAGTATAGCAAAAGGCTTGCCCCGCTTATAGCGCCGCTAATCGCGGACAATGAAACCTTCGGTTATGGGCAATGAAAGGCGTCCCAGACGGATTAACGCACCATCCGCTTCGGCGCGGGAAAGGTACGGCCCCATTTTGATGCGGTAATACATAGACCCGTTTATTTCCTTGGCAAAAATTTCCAAGTTGCTAACACCATTAGCCAAAATAGGCGCGGCGGCACGTTGGGCGCGGGCAAGTTCAATATATGAACCAAGTTGCACCCAGTAGCCCTTTTCCGGGGCGGTATACCGCGGCGCTTTAAGAGGGCCGCGCGGGAAACCGCCGGCACCGCCCGGGTAGTATTCGCCGTCTTTTGCCTGCGGCGGCGGGACGTACACATTCACCGTACTCTGGGGGCCAGCGGCGTTTTCGGCAGGTTTGAGCGTAACCGTAACATGCGGTTTTTCAGCGGGAACAGGGAGTTCGTGTACGGGTTTCGCCGCCGGAATGGAGGCGGGTTTGCCGCTGATTCCAAACTCTATAGAGGTGCCGCCGGCAAAACCGCCGCCCTGAACGCTGTTTGCCGAAACGGAACCGCCGGCTTCTTTTTCGTTCGCGTCCCAGCCGTTCAGTATTTGGATGTTATTTTCAACCAACGGGTACCGCAATTCAGGAGCCGCGGGGGGCGGGGGCGGTTCACTTTTTTTCGGTTCAGGCGGAACCGGGAGCGGCGCATAAACCTCTTCTGTTTCCGCGCTGTTTTGCGGGCTTTGCGCAGCGGCGTTGGCAAGCGGTGAAGGGCGGCGCGGGGACGGGGGGGGCGCCGGTGTGGGAGCTTCGCTTGCCGCGAATTCTTTTGAAGGGACACCGCCGAGCGGTTTCAGTTTAATGCCGCTGCCGGCGCTGGCGTACAATTTATCAATAAATAGTTGTACGGCGCCGCGTATGCTGTTAATTTCCTCGGCTTTGAGCGCCGGGTTGCAGTCAAGAACCAGATAAATAATAGATGATTTTCTGCCGCGCACTACATCGAGTGATTTTTCAGTCTTAAAGTCATGTATCAAAACCCAGTTTGCGGTAAGATTTTGTACATCGGGCGGCAATTGCCATTGCTGGAGATTTTCGACATAGAAATCATCGTTCAAGCGGATGGTGTATTCAATGCCGCGTTCTGTACGCAATCCGAGTACGTTTTCAGTACTTCCCAAATGAATTCCATTTGAACACAGATTGGTGAGAACGTATTTCCCGTTTACCCAGTCTACATCGCCTTCAACCCAGTATTTGGCTTTATTGGGGTCTTTTATCCCTTTGTCAAAGGTAAACCGCACGGTTGTTCCCACAGGATACGCAGGCGTTGTAAAAGTAAAATTAACAATAGATGTATAAATATTTAATACATCGGCAAGCGTTGATAGATTTCCCTGCAACTGCCCTATATCGCCAAGGCTTGCATAATGCATATCATCGGTAGACATTTCACGGAGCAGTTGGCTGAATGTCCAATTGTTTTTCTTGTTATTCCCTTCCACGCCGATGGTGTACGCATCAATGCGGACACCGCCTATCGTACGGTGTTTTAATTCATTTACAATGAAATCTTTGTAATCCTCCGGCCTGTTGCCGGAACCCGGGCGGAAATCTTTGCCTTCCAGCGGCGTAAAACTCGAATCGGTAGAACTGGTATCAAGGCCGTCAGTAAAAGTTATCATGCTGACGCGGTCTATATTGCGGGGAAGGCCGCCGTTCCTCTGCAATTCTGACAAATTGGCAAGAGCGCGGTGAATCGCGTAATAGGGGGCACTGCCGAAGTCATGCGACTGGGTATATGCGACATTTAATTTATCCATCAATTCCTGCCGGCCGGCCGGGTCAAGCGGGATGAGTACCGGGTCTTTGGTTATTTCGCGTATCTTTCCTGAAAACGATATCAGTCCGATATAAATGCCTTCGTTGGGCGACTGCGTCTGCGCTGTACGCCTGCCCGGGGGGGGGCGGGGGATATTGTCTTCCATGGCGCGTTCAGCGGCTGAGGGCGTATCTTCATCTATCCAATACTGCGGATTGCGCGTGTCAATATAATACGCGCTTATGGTCTGCTGCGCTATTTCACGGTCGCTCGGAGCGCGAATGTCTTTGCGTTCTTGCAGCATTTCGTCTTTTGGCACATTTTCAATAACATAAAAATAGTTATACAAAGGCGGCTTTAACCCTGTATCCGCAAACTGCGCGTCTGTTTTTACTATTTCTTTCAGGAATACATTGGTGCGCGTTGACCTGTCCAGCCGGTAAAGCCCGTACCGGTAATCATCAGGATAATCTACTTTTGACCAGTCAAAACGGATAAGGCGCGTCCGCTGATCTATGGTTGTTACATCAAGAGCCGGCGTATTCCAGCGGGAACCGTCCGCGCGCCCTTTCGCATGAACAGGAAATAACGCGAAAAAAAAGAAAGCCCCTAACAGTATGTTCTTTATGCTAAAATGTTTTATTGCTG
Organism: Spirochaetaceae bacterium; assembly: GCA_031257075.1. GTDB lineage: Bacteria > Spirochaetota > Spirochaetia > Treponematales > Breznakiellaceae > JAIROZ01. Next base: position 456 of record JAIRPM010000178.1, on the reverse strand, counting down.
TCTGACTTTGCATAGTATTCTGTTTGGATTATCGGATGAATACCGCTAAATCTTAACAAGGCAGCCCGCCGTACCCCAGAACGGCCGCTCCGCACCCAATCAGCCGCGGCTTGCCTAACAGCGGCGGATGGGCTACCATACCAGCAGCCCGATGCGTGGAGTTACGTTTAAGCATTTAGCAAAGATTGAGGGACCGGTCGTGATAACGCGGCGCAGCCGGAATGTCGGTTTCAACGAAGTCGCCGCCGTTTACGGGCGGGACGGGGGCAGGCGGCTTGGGCGCGTCATCGACCTGGGGCAGGATTTTGCCGCGATACAGGTTTTTGGCAGCACGACGGGGCTTGGCGCGGAGACTTCCGGCGTGGAATTTCTGGAACGCCCCATGGAATTGCGGGTCGGCGAGGGGCTTTTGGGGCGTGTCTTCAACGGCTTGGGGCAGCCCGTAGACGGCAGGCC
>JAIRPM010000153.1 GCA_031257075.1 Spirochaetaceae bacterium | reverse complement strand
AAATTCGTGATATGGGCGTGGTTCATATTGAGCGGAAAACGGTTGCGTCCGCCGCTCTATCCGACCTTATCGACCGGAAGGGGCGGGTTGATACGGCGGTCAATATACTCAAGGCGTTTCCCCCTGACAAACGCGAACGGCCGCCTATAGAAGCTGCCAAAATTAGCGGCGTAAACAAAGAGATAGTGTCGTTTATTATTGAAATGGCTGAGCGGCGCAAAACGCTTTTGGACGAAATATATGACTGCGCCCGCGAAATGGAGCCTTTTAAAAAATGGGGCGATTTTAAGCCGGAAGATGTCAAATTTCTCAACGAAAACGGCGTTACTTTTTTGTTCTATGAGGTGCCATACGCTTCGTATCAAAAACTTCAAAATGAGCGTGTGATAGTGTGCGCTGCCCCCAAAAAAGAAAACAAGGTCTTCCTTGTTGCTTTTGATGAAATTCCGGGAGAATATCCTTGCCAATTACCGGAAAAACCCCTTAGCGAACTCGAATTGCTTATTGCGAAAAAACGCCTTCAAATTATTGCTGTCGAAAAACAACTTATGTCGTTTTACCCGCATCTGCGTGAAATAGAGGCCGTAAAAAAACGTCTCGATGCGGAAATCGAATTCGAGACGGCACGCGCCGGTATGGATAAAATTTTTACCGGTGATGACGAGTTTTCGCCAAATCTAAAGAACAGCGGCGTTAACTACGATATTTCTGTGTTTGCCGGTTATGTACCATCGGCTGATGTGGGGATAATCAAACGGGCGGCGAGTGAAAACGGCTGGGCGCTCTATGCGGACGACCCGGCCGAAGACGATGACCAAGTGCCAACTAAACTCAAGAATAACAAGTTCTTTAGCCTGCTTTACCCGCTTGCCGACTTTTTGGAGATTGTTCCCGGCTACCGCGAAGTTGATATTACCGGAATTTTCCTGCTTTTTTTCTGCGTGTTCTTCGGAATGATATTCAGCGATGCCGGGTACGGTATTCTGCTGACATTGGCGGCTTTTATTGGCATGCTCAAAACGGCGAAAAAAGGCGTTCTGCCGGTGTTCAAAATGCTCCTTCTTCTCGGTATTTGCAACGTTATATGGGGAGTGTTAACCTGCACATGGTTTGCCGCGCCGATTAATATATTGCCGCAGGTAGCGCAGAATTTAAGCCTGCCGCTTATTGTTAATGTGCCGGACGACATTGAAAAATGGCTGCCTGTATATACCGCCAATAATTTTTGGATACAGTCTGGAATTGTTAGTTTGAAGGCACAGGTAGGGGAATACAAAAATTTTGTAGACCAAAACCTTATGATACTTTGTTTTTCTATCGCCTTGTTACATTTAGGGCTGGCCCATGTGCGCGGTTTTTTTGCACAGGTTTTCAAACAAAAAAGTTTGAAATGTTTTGCCGAATTGGGGCAACTGGCTATGCTCATTGGAATGTTCCGGGTGGTGCTTGCTCTCGTGGTAGACGCAAAACGCTTTCCTTTTGGGGTTGTCGGTTTTGAAAACATTTGGTTTGATATGCTCGCCGGCGGATTTGCGCTGGTCTTTATTTTCGGCAATTACGAAGGGAATATTATCAAGTCGATTATCGCCAGTTTCGCGAACTTTATATCGTCAGTTTTGGGTGTTACCAATGTGTTTTCGGATATAATGTCGTATATCAGGCTTTGGGCGGTAGGGCTTGCCGGCGGTTCGCTGGCGTCAACAGTAAACACGATGGCAGGCCCCATGGTTGGGCATTTTCTCACCTTTGCGGCGATACTGTTGTTTTTGTTTGGGCACGGATTCAATATGGTGTTGAATGTACTGTCTGTAATTGTCCACGGTGTTCGTTTGAATACTTTGGAATTTTCCAGCCATGTAGGGCTTACGTGGTCTGGTGTTGCGTATAAGCCGTTCGCAAAACGTGTTTTGTAAACGGTTAAAATAGAAATCATATTATATAGGAGACAAATATGTTAGGATTAATTGGTGTAGGTGTTGTTATGGGAATCGCCGCTTTAGGCTCGGCGATTGGGATTGGGATTGCGGGGCAGGCAGCGATTGGCGCGTGGAAACGCTGCTATAAAGCGAACAAGCCTGCCCCAATGCTCTTGATGACCTTTGCCGGCGCGCCGCTCACACAGACCTTTTACGGGTTCATTCTGATGCAGCAGATGAGAACTGCGGCATTAGCGGCAACAACCGAAAATGCGGGCTTGTATCTTGGCTTTGGGATTGGTTCCGGTTTGGCAATGGCATTATCGGCTATTGCACAGGGACAGGCCGGTGCCGCCGCTTGTGATGCTCAGGCTGAAACAGGTAAAGGTTTTGCCCAGTATATAGCCGTAGTCGGCCTTTGCGAAACGGTAGCGCTGTTTGCAATGGTGCTTTCGATGACAAGCCTGTTGTAGGGAAGCGCGGATTAGAGTCAATGTAATGTTGAACAAAGAGGGGCCGGAATCAGCGCTTCCGGCCTCTTTTATTTATTCATAGCCTTTAATTCTGAGTGCGCGTGAAATCCCATTTGTGCGCTGTAAAATACCAATAAAAAACGGTTTTAAAACATATTTGAAACTTCGCGAAGAAAGCCGCATACCTTTGGCGCGAAGCGCCATACGGATGGCGTTGAAATCACGGCGGAGTATGGGAAGAAACGCAAGGCTTATACAGACCATAAGCCCGATGTCCCGGCAATCAATCTTGAAAATCTTAAGCGGCGAAAACAGCAGTTCTATCGCGCTTGTTAGTTCTGAAGCGCCGACTGCTTTTTTGTAACACTGCGTAATGTTGCCTATCAACAAAAGACGGAGCGCAAGATTTATCGCGTCTTCAACATAACCTAATATCAAATTGAATATGCATGCAAAAATAATAAACGATAAAAAACTACCTAAATATTTAAGCGCGGACAGCGGTGTTGTTTTTGTAATTATCATCGCAGCAATGTTAATTATGGCAAAAGCCGCAAGGTAATAATTAGAAAAAAAGAATATCGAAACGGTATACGCAAAGATTGACAAAAATTTAAGCAGATTAAGCATAGCGCCTCCGTTTATGCCTGTTTTAGTTCGTCTATGTATGAAATAAAATTTTCCACTACAGCATCAATAGTCCAGCGTTTAACGACGATGTTAATGCCGCGCTGTTTTAGCCTGAAAAGAATATCCATAATTACCGGTGTCTCTAAGCCTGTTGCGCGCAGGTGTTCAATGTTATCAAATAATTCCTCGCGTTTTACCTCGCCCTTTATGACACCGTTTTCCAAAATGATAATACGGTCGGCGGCAAGCACTTCATCTATTACATTGGTAACGTATACAATGGTCAAACCCTGTTTGTGTAATTCGATAATAATGTTATGAATATCCTTTTTGCCTTTTGGGTCGAGCATAGCTGTAGGTTCGTCAAAAATGATACATTCAGGCCCCATTGCAATAACGCTTGCGATAGCGACACGCTGTTTCTGCCCCATAGAAAGTTCAAAACTGCTGGTGAAGTGTTCTATGCCCATTTTGTGAGTTATAGCGGCTATGCGTGTTTCAATTTCTTCCGGTGTAAAGCCCATGTTTTTTAGCCCGAAACTTATATCATCTTTTACTTTTTCGAAGACAAGTTGATTTTCAGGATTCTGAAACACAATACCGGCTGTTTTGCGGAGGCGCAAAAAATCTTTTTTATCCCGTGTATTGATACCGTCAACAAGAATGCGCCCTTTTGAAGGCTTTTCCAATCCGGCAAGAAGGTTGGCAAGAGTTGATTTGCCGCTGCCATTATGCCCAACGACAGCGACAAATTCTCCTTTGGCCACTTCCAGATTGATACCTGTAAGCGCATGTTTCCCGGACGGGTAAATATAATCCACCCCTGCGGCGCTTATCATAGACAGTGTTATGATTCGCTGGCCGGCGCGTCATCCTGTTCAGCGTTTGCGCTGTTGTCAGGTTGTTCGCGGAGATGCAAATGCACCGGCTTTTCCAAGAAACTTATGATGAAGAACATCGAAGCGAATTCTATTGGCAATTCAATTATGTTTGCCAAAATCCGGCCTATTATGATGGCAATAAAAGCTTTATGATACATAATAGAAAGCCAGAGTGTGGTTAGCCCCAGATGGATTCCCGCATGAACGATAAGAAGCGCCGCGAGCAGCCGTATCACGAACATCTTGTCCACGGGTTTATTATGGAGAAAAAGGCCGTAGATTGCGCCGGTAAGGAGCGCGTTCAGCGTAAAACCGGCAAAGAAACTCCCCTTTGGCATAAGAAGCATACCTAGCAAATCACCGGTTACACCAATAATGGCAGCCCACACGGGGCCTAAAAGCCAGCCTGCTAGTATGTAGGGAACATAAGCAAAACTTACACGCAACAACTGCGTGTCGATAGCGATAAAACGCTCGAAAAGGATAAGCACGGCCAAAAGCAAGCCGGCTAACGCCAATTGTTTAGTCCTGTTCATCAGGAACCTCCTTGGGTTGGTCCGTTTAAGCGTCAAACGCCTATAACGGAAATTTCAGCAAGTGAATTCCTTGAGTGCTGTACGGACTTCAAGTGAATTACATAACTGAGCGGCCGCAAACACCATCCTGTTTTGCGGACACTTCAAAATATATATTCAGGATAGCATATCTTGGTCGGTATGTCAATAGCCCTGACAGTATCACCGGCCGTT
>JAIRPM010000130.1 GCA_031257075.1 Spirochaetaceae bacterium | reverse complement strand
ACTGCCGCCGTAATAGCGGAGACAACGGCGGGACTAATGCGTCCAGAGGACGCGCTGCCCATTCCTGCCGGCGCGCCTGCTTTTGCGGGCGCTGCCGTATCTTTATCCAGCCCGAATGCGTGAATAACCTTTCCCGAAATGCTAATGCAAATAACTAAAAGGACAAGAAAGCCGAAAACGGTTGCCATTCCCAGCAGCGCCAGCACGGCGCTCTGTCCAAACATTTCACCAATAGTCATAGAACCTCCAATGTGGTGTCAATAGTATGAAGGAAACCGAAACGTGTGTTTAGGGGGGTATGACGCTTATGACATCGCGCTGCAAATCCGTATAGGAATAGATGCCGGTTGCCTGGTGTTACCGTTTGTGAAGAGGCGGCGGTATAGAGCGGCGGGGATTAACGGCTAATTTCCCTTTCCATGGAAAATATTTGTGTTCGCGTAGGATGCCGGTATACGTTAAATGCTGAATTACCTGTTTCGCCTCGCCGTCTGTCCAGCCGAGTCTGGCGGAACGGCCAAGAATACGTGCCGCTTCGGACGAAGAAAACGCGCGGTTGTTGCGCCGGATTAGAAATATTACCGGTTCTTCTTCGCGGAGATTTGCCGCGGAATGCGCCGCGCATACATCACAGCATTCTGTTTCCGGCTTTTGCCCATCGCTGTCAAAATTCAACATAGCAAGAAGCGCTTCACGGCGGCAATGCGTAACATTGCGGGCGTAGTCCATCAAACCGCGCAGGCGCATTTTGTCGTAGTCTGTTTTGGCGCGTTCTAGGGTGCGTTCATCGTCCGGCCCCCATATCAAAAAGGCGCGGGAAAAACCGCCGTCCCGTCCGGCCCGGCCTGATTCTTGCAAATATGCTTCCACCGACGGAGGAAAATCACGGTGTATTACCGTTCGTATATTAGCCTTGTCTACGCCCATTCCGTAAGCGCATGTTGCCACCAAGATTCCGCTATCGCTGCCGAAGAACCATTTTTCCACAGTGGTTTTTTCTTCTCGTTCCAGTCCTGCATGGTAAAAACGAATTTCTTTTTCATTCAAAGCGGCGCGAAGGTAACGTGCTAACTTTTCACAGCCGGGCCGGGATGAACAAAATACAATAGCGGGGCGTTTGTGAATTGTAAGTAAATCACGAACAGTCAAATCACGAAGGATAGACCCTGCCGCCGCATAACTGATGTTGGGCCGGTCAGGGTTGCCGACAATCCGGCATGCTCCGACCGTGTCAAAAAGATACAGGCCTATTTTTTCCAGCACCGGCGCGGAAGCGGTCGCGGTGAATGCCGTAACAAGAGGCGCGCCGGATGCTTTTATTATTTTGCCAATTTCAAGATAACTGGGACGGAAACTTTCGCCCCATTCGCTTACGCAATGCGCTTCATCAATCACGATATGAACTATGCCCAACTCAGGCAAAATTTTGAGTACATTGGGTGAGAGCAGCACTTCGGGGTTGGCTATGATAAAACGGCTTTCTTTGTTTTTTATTTTTGCCCAAATTGCGGCACGTTCTTCCGTTGGCTGACCGCCGCGCAGTGTTACCGGCGCAAATTGTTTTTCCAAAAGCCGGCGTTCCTGGTCAGCCATAAGGGACAAAATAGGGTAAATAACAAGCGTAGGCCCGTCGAGCAGCATTGCCGGAAGTTGAAAACACAATGATTTGCCGGCACCAGTCGGAAGTATTACAATTTGCCGGCCCAAACCGGCGCTGTCCGCCGCGCAGTCATTATGGCAATCATCAGGTTCGGTATGCGGGCTATTGTTTTCTGAAAGAGAAGAAAAGAAAGAAGACCGGATGCCAATGCCCGCCGCCCGCGCTGCTTCTAAAATATTAGAAACAACAAGTTTCTGGTAGGGGAATAAGTATGGCAATCCAAATAATTCTTGAACGGCTTTATCGACTGGGTCAACAAATACAGGTTCAACTTCCGGCGCTGCCCTCATACTTTTATAACGCTTCGGATGTTCATTTTGCATTTAGGGAAGCACAGATTAAATCCAATAAAAAGGCGTTTAATCAGTGGTTTCCTAGTCGTTTATAATTCCCGCAAAGCGGTAGCCCATACCGTACACGGTTTCGATAAAGCGGCTGCCGCCTCGGGCATTGTCGCCTATTTTTTGACGCAGGTTTTTTATATGCGTGTCAACGGCGCGTTCATAGCCGTCAAAATCCGCGTTTTTTGTTTTACCGATAATTTCTTCGCGGGTAAAAATTTTCCCCGGATTTGTCATAAATAATTCAAGAAGTTTGTATTCATCTGTTGTAAGCGGAAGCCTTTTGTTGTCAATTTCCGCCGCGCGGTTTGCGGTGTCGAGCGTAAGGGCGCCGCTTGCTATGCGCGCTCCTGAAACGCCGCTAAAGCCGTCCCGCCTGAGCGCTGCTTTGACACGGGCAACAAGTTCGCGGGGGCTGAACGGCTTGGTAATATAATCGTCCGCGCCCATGCCCAACCCGGCGATGATGTTTTCTTCGTCAACCTTCGCGGTAAGCATAATTACAGGCGCTTTTGATTTTGCCCGGATTTTACGGCAAACCGCCTCGCCCGAAATATCCGGCAGCATAAGGTCGAGCAGCACGACATCCGGCGGAAACAAATCGAAGCGGGCAAGCGCTTCTTTGCCGCGCTCAGCCGTCATAACGCGGAAACCTTCTTTTTCAAGATATGCTTTGACTACTTCGAGAATTTGTTTTTCGTCATCAACGACAAGAATACGCGCCGGTTTTTTCATAAGTTTTATTTTCTATCATAGACCTGTTAAGAATTCAATAGAATTTATCGGTTAGAGGGCTAAATTCTCGCATTTTCCGGTGAGGAGGTAGTCCAGCAGGCTGCGGGCGGCCATCATGCCCATGGCGTATGAGGCTTCGCGGGTGGACGCGCCGGCGTGGGGGGTGAGTATGCAGTTGGGCAAAGAGCAGAGCGGGCTGTCGTACGGCGGCTCTTTTTCTGTGGCATCAAGCGCCGCCGCGCCGGGAGAACCGCCGGCCAGCGCGGCTGCAAGCGCGTCTTCGTCAATAATGCCGCCCCGCGCCGTGTTCACGATGACGGCGGTTTTCTTCATAAGGGAAAGTTCGCGTTTGCCTATCATACCCCGCGTCTCGGCGGTTAACGGCGAATGTATCGTGATAAAATCAGCGTTACGGTAAAGCGTGTCCAAATCAACATACCGCGCGTTGTGCCGCCGCGCAAATTCTTCGTCTTGATAGGTATCAAAACAGAGTACATTCATTTCAAAGCCGGAGGCGCGGCGGATAACGCCTTTGCCGATGCGGCCGGTTCCGATAACGCCCAGCGTTTTGCGCCACATTTCCACGCCCAGCGGCCGCTCCTGCCTGCCGGCGCGGAGGGCGGCATCCATGCGCGGGACATGGCGGGCGGCGCTTAACATAAGCGCCATAGCCAAATCCGCCACGGAATCACTGTTCGCGCCGGGCGTTACGGCTACGGCGATGCCGGCTTCTTTTGCCGCGGCAAGGTCTATCGCGTCACAGCCTATTCCGTAACGCGATATTATTTTAAGGCGCGCCGCTTTTGCGAGCAGTTCTTTTGTGTACGGCTCCAGTCCCGCGATAATGCCGTCCGCCTCGTGTATCATCGACGGAAGGTCGTGTATATCCGCAAGACGCACGACGCGGCAGCCGGCTTCTTCCAGCATGGCAAGCGGCGCGGGATTTTCCTGCGCGAAAGAACGCGCTGTAATGAGTACAGTCATAGACATCCTTACTTTACAAATATATCCGGCAGCAGCATGGAAATTTTCGGTATATACGTTATCAGCATAAGGCACGCTATCATGACAAGCACAAAAGGAATAATGCCCCGCGTAACTGTTTCCAGTTTTGTATTGCCTATCCGTGATGATACAAAAAGATTGATGCCCAATGGCGGCGTTATAAATCCTATCGAAAGATTTACCACCATGATAATGCCGAAATGCACGGGACTCATGCCCAGCGAAAGCCCGATAGGCAGAAGTATCGGCGCAAGTACAAGCATAGCCGGCGTGGTATCCATAAAACATCCTACGATGAGCAGGAAAACGTTTATTAAAAGCAATATAATTACCGCGCTGCTGCTTACATTCAGTATTGAATGAGTTATCATCTGCGGAATTTGCTCAATAGTAAGAATTTGCGTAAACGCGGTCGCGCATCCTAAAATGACCATTGTGGTACCGGTTGTTGAACACGCGCTGCCGATTGTTGTAATTATTTTTTTTACATTCATCTCGCGGTGAATAAATACGCCGCATATAAAAGCATATACCGCCGCTACCGCCGCCGCTTCTGTGGGGGTAAAAAATCCGCCGTAAATTCCGCCCAAAATAATAACGGGATTTATGAGCGCCCATTTACCGTCCCATAACGCTTTGCCGGCGCGTTTCCATGTAAATTGTTCGCTGTCGCCTTTCCAGCCTTGTTTTTTGCAGTAGAGATAGCAAAAAAGTATCAGCGCAAAGCCTATCAAAATACCGGGCAGAAAACCCGCCAAAAACATCGTGCTTATTGATGTGCCGGTCGATACGCCGTAAATAACCATCGGGATACTGGGCGGAATAATAACGCCTATGCTTCCCGCGCACGCTATAAGCGCCAGTGTAAAACTTTTGCTGTACCCGCGCTGCAGCATCGTCGGCACAACCATCGACCCGACCGCGGCTACTGTCGCGGGGCCGGAGCCGGAAACGGCGGCGAAAAACATACAGACGGCAACCGTTACTATCGCGAGGCCGCCGCTTATACGCCCGAAAAATACATTACATACGTTCAATATGCGCTTGGAAACGCCGCCCTGCCCCATAAATTCGCCCGCGAGGATAAAAAGCGGGATTGCCATTATAGGGAAGGAATCCACGCCGTTTACCAGCGCCTGCGTAACAAATCCCAGCGAAAGCCGCCCGCCCGCGATGATGGCCGAGGCCGCCGACATGCCGATTGCAATTCCGACCGGCACATTCAAACATAAAAATACGGCAAGCGAAATAAATAATACAGCGCTAATCATGGCTGCCTCCCTGGTGTATTGTTTTTACGCGGTAAATAATCGTCTGTATTTGACGGAACGCGGTAAGCGTAAATCCGGCAAGCGGCGCGGCGTATATCATCCACATAGGTATATGGAGAGCGGGGCTTTTTTGCCGCAGTTTCACCTGCCGGCCAACCCATTGGTACGCCGTCCAGATAACGAATACGGCAAAGGCAAAAAAAAGTATATCGCCTAAAATTTCAATAAAGGGGCGGATTTTTTGGGGAAACACGCCGAGAAACGCCTCGATTTTAATATGCTTGCGTATCTTTGCCCCGTAACTTATGCCGAAATAAACAAGCCAAATAAATAAATACCGGGCAAGTTCTTCTGACCATGTAAGCGAATTGGAAAAGACCCGCCGCATTACAACCTGTATAAAAAGAATGATGGTCATAGCCGACATCAATATAATGCAGACGCACTGCTCGGCATTATCATCCAGCCATTTTAATTTTTTCATTTTTTCTCCTTTTGTATAAAATATAAAACACGGTTTGTATATGTCTGCGCGGCAAACACACACAAACCGTGAAATCTCTAAAAGGCGCATCCGCCCGCTATTTTAAGATTTCATCAACATATTCAGGATGGTCTAATTTCTTTTTGACTAAATCGTATACATTGCTTTCCGTAACAATTTTTTGCCACGCCGCTTTTTCTTCCGGCGTTAATTCAACAACGGTAACGCCTTCTCCGGCGAATTTTTCGAGCGTTGTTTTTTCGAGTTCCTGCGATTTATTGCGCTGAAACACGGTCGATTCGGCAACGGCTTTGTCTACCGCCGCTTTTTGTGTATCGGTAAGAGAATTATATTTATCTAAATTCATTACCACGATATACGGCGTGTAAACGTGCTGAGTCAATGACACGAATTTCTGTACCGATTGAAAATTATTTGAATCGATAATGCCGAGCGGGTTTTCTTCGGCGTCCACAGTCCCCTGCTGAAGGGCGGTAAACAGTTCGTTAAAAGCCATCGGTGTCGGGTTCGCGCCGAATGCCCGCCACGCGGCAAGGTGAACATCGTTGTTCATCGTGCGTACCTTCATTCCTTTAACATCGGCGGGAAGGCGCACGGCAATTTTATTGTTGGTAAAATTGCGGAAACCGTTTTCCCACTGAGTCAGCCCTTTAAGCCCGATAGATGCCATACCGTCAAGAATTTTTTTGCCGGTAACGCTGTCAAGACGGGTGTATGCGTCCTGCGGGTCCAAAAACAAGAATGGCGCGTCAAAAATGTACAGGTCGTGGTACAACTCCGAGATTGAACTTGTCGAAGTTACCGCGATGTCGATATCGCCGACTATCGTGCCTTCTACCGCGGGCAGGTCGTTGCCCAACTGATTTTTCGGGAAATGGTCGATGATGAGCGTCCCGTTTGAAGCAGACTCGGCTATCTTCTTGAATTCTTCTCCGGCTAACACCGCCGAATCCGAAGTAACATTGGCCAACTTTAAGTGAAGCGGCCCCGTTTCTTTCTTCTTGGAACAGCCCGCGAACAAAACCGCGCCTGCCCCTAAAATCGAGGCCGCCGCCAAGATTCCGTAAATTTGATTGTGTTTTTTCATAATTTCCTCCTGAATAACACTGTTTATCACAGTGTACACTCACCGCCGCAAAATGTACAGAGAGCGCGGGCGCAATACAATAGAGTGCCAGTTTTCCGGCAGCGCGGCGGTTTTTCAGGCGTAAAGATGACAAATCTGTCAGGCAGCAACGGCGCAGGTTGTGGGAGTGGTTATATGTTTATAAAGTTAACAGGGAATTAAGCGCCTACGGTGCCGCCCCCTGACCGGAAGGCAGTAAACCGCATACAGCGAGTTTACTGCCTTTTTTGCGGCTGATCCGTTCACTAAAAAAAATACCCCCCTCAAGACACAGCCTAACGGCGGACTCAAGGGGGGAAAGGAAGGGGGATTATGCAAACGCAGCAATCGACTTTGCAGGGTCAGCTGACAAAGGGTTTGATTGTTACGTTTGCAATACCTCCGTGGTTTACTGCAGCAACTGAAGCACCGTCTGTGCCCGCTGGTTTGCCTGTGCCAGCATTGCCGTACCGCTTTGGCTAAGAATTTGATTTTTCGTGTACTCCACCATTTCATTAGCCATGTCGGTGTCGCGTATGCGGGATTCGGCAGCCTGCATGTTTTCCGCGCCAACGTCAATGCCGCGAATCGCATGTTCCAGGCGGTTCTGGTATGCGCCTAAATCGGCGCGTTGTTTGCTGACAATGGTCAGCGCCGCGTCAAGAATACCGATAGTACGGTTCGCGTCATCCGGCGTTTCCAGCGTGATGATTTCATCGTTCATCGCGTTGCGCATACCCAAACTTTTCGATGTAATTGTTTGAATATACACACGCTCGCGCTGGTCCATATTCGCGCCGATATGGAACCACATCGATGCGGTAACGACACTGCCTGCCTGCGGACGGGCAAAACGCCCTGTCAGCATATTCATGCCGTTAAACTGGGCATGGCTTGCGATGCGGTCAACTTCGTCAACCAGTTGGCTCACTTCAACCTGAATCTGCATACGGTCTTCATCAGTATAGATACCGTTTGCGGCTTGTACGGCGAGTTCGCGTATACGGTTGATGATGTCCTGATTTTCCTGCAAATAACCTTCCGTTGTTTGTATAAACGAAATACCGTTTAGCGCGTTCTCAGATGCTTGATTCAAGCCTTTGATTTGAGAACGCAATTTTTCCGATACAGCAAGACCGGAAGCATCATCGCCGGCGCGGTTTATCCGCAAGCCGCTGGACAATTTTTCACTGTTTTTGTCCAGATACGTCTGTGTTACCTTCAATGACCGGTCGGCGAACATTGCGCTAAGATTGTGGTTAATAATCATAGTGAATACACTCCTTCGGGATAAGCGGCTCAGTTTTTCGCTGCCGTCCAAAAGCAGCGCACTGTTGCCGAAATCCATGCCCAGGTGTGCATGGAGAACTTAAACCCCCCTCCCTAGAAGATTTAAGCATTGGGTAAAGGCTGAACCTGAGCGGCCCAACGGGCATCATATTCTAGCCTTGTGTAATCTAAAGCATGCTTAATATCATATCCAACATGCCTTATATATTCAATATCGGCTTTATAAAAACAACCTTTAGATTTTTTTATAAATGTAAAAAAATCTAAGGAAGCACCGGCTGCGGCCGCCCTTTGTAACAAAATTCCTGTTATGCTGTTTACTATAACGAGGCTGCCGCGAAACCGTGTTAGTGTCGACCCTCGGCGAGCGCAGCCATCCTGCCCAAACGGGCCGTACGGCGTTTGTATACGGTGCCTGCGGTTTGTTGGTTTTTATTCGGAGGAATGTTATGAAAAAATTAACATTTGTTATTGCCGCGTTTTTAACCGCGGGAGGAATTCTGCTTGCGCAAGATTCCTCAGAGATGACCACTATTAACGGAACGCTTGGATTGCGTGGCGGAAGAATTGTTGTTACAAACGATGCGGCAACATACTATCTGCCCGGAATTGAGCGCTTTATCAGTTTTATTGACGGCTTAAAAGCCGGCGCTCAAGTTACTGTAGAAGGTTATGTTGATAAAAGAGAGTTACGGAAAGATGAGACTGCAAAGTTGGTTTTTCCCGTAAAACTTACCCTGGGAGGAAAGGTGTACGAAGTAGGCCCGGAATTAGCCGGCGGGCCGGATGGGGCCAAGCACCATTTCCGGCCGGGAAGATGGCGTTAAAAGTGTGCTGCTAAGGCAACACTGGTTAGAGTCAATTTAATCAGTGTTGCCAAGCACAGTTTTAATGCATTAGGGAACGCCTTTGCCGGCGGCGGCTACCACAAGCGGAACATCAGCATCGTGATATCATCGGATTGTTCCGCGCTGCCGGCAAAGGCTTTTATATCGTTATAAACGGCCGGAAGCAGTGTTTTAAGCGGCATCGTTTTGTTTGCGTCCAAAAAAGAACGTAATTGTTCTTCGCCGTACATTTCTTTGTTCACGTTGAATGCTTCCGTTATGCCATCGGTGTACAAAAAGAGCGCATCGCCGGGCTGTAGTTTTAATTTTTGCGGGTGATAATTAAACCCTTCCATAACGCCGACAACAATATCGCGCAGTTTGCTTTGAAGGTATTGGAATCCGGTATCAGCACCGGAGGACAACAATAGCGGCATAGAATGGCCGGCGTTCACATATTCAAGTTCGCGGGTTCTCGTATTGTATACGCCTGCCCAAACGGTAACAAATCTTCCCGTATAATTATCATCACAAATATGCGCGTTTACTTTGTTGAGCGCCGCCGCGACAGAAAGGCCGTCCTGTAAATGCGTTTTTATCAGCGTTTTGGTTATCAGCATCAGCATGGCTGCGGGCAGCCCTTTGCCGGATACATCGCCTATTACTACCGCGAAACGCTCGCCGTCAATAAAGAAGAAATCGTATAAATCGCCGCCCACTTCTTTTGCCGGATACATTATCGCGTCCGCTTCAATGCCGCTATGTCCCTTTGGCGGCGGCAGCGCGGTGGAAGGGAGCGTTGCTTGCTGTATGTTTGCGGCTATATCCAATTCATCGTTCATTTTCTGCTGTTCCGCCATAGTCCGCGCAAGCGTTTCGATTTGTTCGCGGAGGTTTGCTTTCATGGTGTTGAATGCGCCGGCAAGTTGTATCAGTTCGGTGGATTTGGATGTTACGGTAACTTCGCTGGTAAGGTCGCCCGCTCCCGTTTCGTCAACCTGCCGCGCCAGTTCCCGTACCGGTCCTGCGATGCGCCGCGCCAGTGAAAACACCGAGCATACCCGGTAGGCAAATATCAGCGCTGAAAGAAAGGTAAACAGCGCGGACATTATTACAATGGCCCGGTTTGTTTCGGTTCCTGTCCAACGCGCTATCTCTTTGATGTTATGAGAAAGTTCCGCCGCCGGCGTGGTAATGACCGTTTCGCTCATCGTTATGCAAAGGTTCCAGTTCAGTTTGGTAAGCGGGTGGTAAGCGGCATGAAGAACAGAACCGTCCACTATGATTTCTCTATCGCCGCTTTCACGGGCTGCCATGCTGTTGGCGAGTGCCCGGAGGCTTTCGTTGTCGCTTTGTTTAAGGTTTTCGGCTTCAATAATGCCCGCGCTGTTTAGCCGCGCCCCGTTGCCGTCCGAAGAAAAAAGTTTTACGCCTTCGCCGGTAAGCAGGAAAACGGTTGTATTTTCGCCCCGCGCCGCGTTTTGGAGTATGCGCTCAAAGTTTTTCAGGGCAATGGTAGTGCCGCCTATTCCTTTAAGGGCGCGCTGCCCGTTTCGGAGGCTGTAATAAGGCGCCGCGCAGGTAATAGACGGGCCGCTTATACCCGCATAGATGTCGCTCCATACAAGCGTACCGGCGGTTTTCGCGGCGCTATACCATTGACGTTCGTTTGGTTTGTAGTTGTTATAGGTTGCGCGTTCTGTACGCGCGACAAGAAAATAGCCGTTTTCTCCGGCAAGGTAGGCTGATACGATGTCGGTGTTGATACGCCCTATCAGTTTGAAAATATCGCTGATATTTGCCTCAAACGCGGCTTCCGTCAGAGCCGCCGGCTTGTTTGCGTTTTGGGTAAGGTATGTGTACGTTGACCAGTCGCCGCCAAATTGCATGCCGTCTGTTATAATGGTAAGCGGCCGCGCTTTGTACGTTTGCGCATTCGTATCAAAGTCGGTTGCCCGCGCCGCGATAAGCCATGTGATGTTTTCTATGTCCAAAAGTTTTTGGTCGATAAGCGCCGCCATGTCTTCCACATGGCGGCGCATGTTTTCTTTAAGCCCTGTCTCCAACGCTGCGCCGCTCAGCCTCGAAACGGTGTGCGCCATGGTGTCGTTGTTATTTACAATGATTGATTTTAACGTCAGCATAGAAATGACAAACACGGCAGCAAGCAGCGCCATCTCCATAATCGAAGAAATCAGCGATGGTTTCAAAATGCGCATCCGCAGGGTGGCGGTTTTCATTTTGTAATGATAGCCTGTTTTTATTACAAAGTATAGAGGAACTCTACGAAGGTTTTGTTTTTAATTCGAAAATCATAAAGACAATAACGCCGAATGTTACGGACAAATCCGCCACATTGAGTATGCCGGTGCGCAGGCTGCCTATGCCGAAATTCATAAAATCAATGACGCGAAATTCATTCATTAGGCGGTCGGCCAAATTGCCTATGCCGCCGCCAATAATACAAGCGCCGGTAATGAGCCGGTAAAGGCGTGTTTCTTTGAACATAAGGTATATGAGACCCGCCACGCAAATAATTATCGGAATAATAAGAAGCGCGGTATATTTAAGAAACATATTCCAATTCCGGCCAAGGCTTAAAAACGCGCCGGTGTTTTCCGCGTATGTAAGTACAAAACTGCCATAGATAAAACTGAACGCTTCCTGGCCTTTCAAGCAAACTATCGCTATGTGTTTTGTAACCCGGTCAAGCGCGTAGTTTGCCGCGAATATCAGAGCGCATAGAAGCATTTGTTTTTTGCGCCCGCGTATCGATACTGTTATCACGCTTCAAGTTTATCCTAAGTGAAAAGATTGGGAAAGCGCCCTATCCCCGGAAGGCAATCCCTTAACAAAGCCGTAGGCTGAATCCCCGCTCCCCGAAATACCCGCCCCATAATCACTTAATTTTTGTAAAAAACAAGTGCCGTTTCCCGCAATACAAATGTATTGCGGGAAACAGGCCGGCTAATTCTTTGTGTAAAAGATTTCGCCAATGCACTTATTGACGTTCCAAGTGCCCGCACAACCCGGAGAGATTTGCGTAGAATTAACTGTCGGGTTCATGACGCTGCCGGCATTGGTTTGTGTTGTGTAGCCGTTCATATACCATTTACCGTTTTCGCGGACAGATATGGTAAAGCGCACGATGTTATTCAGACCTGTAATATTGTGATCGAAAGCGATCGCGTTTGTCCTGTTCCATGCCTTGCGGTAGACGGGGCTGCCGTCAAAGGTGTCGCCTGTGGCGGTTTCCGCGGAAAGCCCGTTACCGTCAAACACATCATCATATCTCCGAATCACGTACGCGCCTGACTCGGGTTCCACGTAGTAGGCGAAACTTACGTTCATCACAAATGGCGTAGATAGATAATTACTATTATCATTATTGATGATGTAAATTTTGCCGTCAGCATTTTTGATATACGCGCCGGTGTTTGCGCCGGTATTGTAACCCTGCCAAGTCATCGTGCCGTAGATGTCGGCAGCGGCCGGGCGGTATTTTGCCGGAATGACAATCTTCCTAGTGTCTGCATATCCGACACTGGCGGGAAGTTGGTATTGTATCTGTACAAGCCCCGTTGTCCTGCTGTACTTTGCTACTTTGTTTGTCGCGTCAGTCCATGCCGCGCCGGTAATCTCGCTGGTGAAGTCAATCGGCGGGTCGCTTACCAGATGCGCTGCGGCTACGTTGTTGACAACGTATGTAATGTTGTAAGTTCTTGCTTCTACGTTACAAGCGCTGCTGCAAGTGTAACTAACAGTACCGTCAACCGCCAATGTAAAAGTTGAAGTTATGTTTGCTGCTGCCCTGCCTGTCCAGTCTATCGAACTATCCGGGCGGCAGCCCACGTCCGTTATTTGCGCAACGGTAATAGCCCCAGAATTATAACCACTTTTTGCACTGCACACAATTGTCAGGTTGACAACGTTGCCGGTTTGCTTCAAATAGATAGTTCCGCCAGTTCCGGTGTATGTCTTTGTATCCACCGGCAAACTGAGCGCGCCGGTAACGGTTTTGTCGAAGGGCTCGTAGTTCCCCGGCTTGGTGGCTGTCCACGCCACGGCGGTTGTGCCGGTGGTTACGGTTAGCGGAGCGCCGCCCGCGTTCTTGGCTATCTCAATCTTGATGTCCGCCAACGCGCTCGCCTTGTCGCTCTGCGCCCATATCTCCAGAGTGGGAGGCGTGGCGCTGTCCTTTATCACGTAGCCTAA
>JAIRPM010000119.1 GCA_031257075.1 Spirochaetaceae bacterium | reverse complement strand
ATCAGCCGGCGCTCCGGCAGGGATACCGTCCGGCGTAATTTCGGCCGGTATCCCATCTCCAAGGTCAAGGCCGCTCAAATCAGGCATATCGTCCAGCGCTATGCCTTCAGGCACACCGTCTTCGGGCGTTGGGCCAGACGCGCCGTCCGGCGTAATTTCGGCCGGTATCCCATCCCCAAGGTCAAGGCCGCTCAAATCAGGCATATCGTCCAGCGCTATGCCTTCGGGCGCGCTGTCAACCGGGCTATCGGCCGTGCTGTCAACCACCGCATCCGGCACACCGGTTGGTGCCGTTCCGGGTAGTATCTCATCCCCGAGACTAAGGCTGCTCAAATCAGGCATTTCTTCTGCGCCGGCATCTTGAGCCGGCGGTTCCGGGGTAACAAGCGCTTCGGGCGGCGTAGCGGTAAGAGCGCCAAAATCAATATCCATGCCTACGCCGTCATCAAAAGCCTCCGAATCGGGCGCTGTTTCCGGGGCGGGGGGCGCTTCCGCCGCCGGCGGTTCAGGAAGAGGGGCCGGTTCATTGTCAGGAACAGTGTAATCATCGCGGGCAACGCCTTCCTGCGCGTTAATCTGCTGTTCATTACCTATTTTTTCAAAGCGAAGTTTAAATTTTTCAAGACTTTCTAGAGACGGCATTGCTTTTAATAGCAAACAATTTTTCCGATATTATTAGTATGAAAAAATTATTTTTTTTTCTGCTCCTTAACGGAATTATCGGCAGTTTACATGCCTTGGATTTACAATCATACCAACTTATCGACCTTCTATTAAGTTTCGACAAACCGCGTGCGCCGGTCATCTTTGAAGACGCGGTTATCTTTACTTCAAGCGCTGCCCGCAACCGCAAAGTGGGCGTATCGTTCGCCCATGAAGATTTTAGAAAAATCTACTGGTTCAAAAAAATCATGTCCCCCATCGAACAGACCGAACCCTTTAACGAAAAAGCCAAGCATCCGCCGGAAACGCTAAAGGATTCCGGCATACTTTTCTACGCCTACGAACCTCCTGCGGGGATTGAATCTCTTGAATACCGGCTGATTGTTGACGGTTTGTGGACAACCGACCCGTCCAACCCTGCCCGGCGCACAAGTTTTACCAGCGGCATTGAACTGAGCTTGTCGCCCGTGCCGCCTGCCAAGGCGCTTGTTGATTTCCGTGACGGAAATCAGTCGGTAACCAATGACGGCATGGCGCTCTATGTAAAATACCATGCCCCGTCCGGCGACAGCGTTACCGTTGCCGGTGATTTTAACCGCTGGGACCCCTTTATGTACCGTCTGCGGGAAACGCGCATAGGCGAATACGAACTTATCCTGCCCCTTCCCGCCGGAAAATACCGCTATGTGATTTATCATAACGGCCATCAAGTAGTTGACCCATACAATCCAAACAAAGAGTATGCGCCGGGAGGCAAAGTGGTCAATACGGTAACTTTGGAAGGATAGCCCTTTTTTATGGCGCCTTATCTGACAGCGCGGACAGTTTTTGTACGTATCATTCTTTCATGTATTACGGGTTTTGCCGTCCTGTACGCGCTGCTCACTTTTAGCAAGCCCTATCTGTCCGCGCGGTTTTATGATTTTCTAATGAAGATGCGCTCGGAACGCTCGGAGAATACGGCGCGCAATTCCCTTTTTCTATTAATTGATACAGAAAACGCGGCAAGACCGGGCGGTGCATTCAAAGGATTCGTTGACGGCGCTCATTTCCGCGCCGTTGTCGATGCCCTTATTGAATTCAACGCGGATACGCTCATTATCCAAACACCGCTGCTTGGTTCATCCGGCACGGACACGCCGGATGAACCTGAATTATCTTCGGATTTCGACCGTGAATTCGGCATCGTTACCGATAATATCCGTAATTTATTCGAAGGCATACGCATCGGTTCGATAGAACCCGGCAAAGCGGAAGAGTTCATAGAAGAGACGATTCGTTTGACCGCGGCGGGAAAAGAACGCCTGCTGAATTCAATTATCCGCACTCCCGAAGAAGCCGCCGCGCTCCTTGAAAAATCCCGCGCGGCATTCGGCAGGCTCTATGCCGCAAATGACATAGGCCTCCAGTTTTCCGGGCATACCAGCGAATCAGGGTTCAGCCGCGCCGTTCCTGACGGGGACGGCATGGTCAGGCGCATAGCTCCGATTGCCATTTCTGCCATGCGGGATGCGCCGCAGGATGTCTCGGCAGATACCGTCCCCCATGTGGCGCTTGCTGCCATGCAGGAAAAACTTGGCGGCGCGGCGCACATTGTCGAAACAAACCGGGGAAAAGCGCTTGTTTTTAACAAACAGGCTGATGAACCAGAAGCGGCGGATGCCGCTGCCTCTCCTCCCCTCTCCGAAGATGCCGCCGGCGCACTGCTGTACCTCGATGAATCGGGGGCGCTCCTTTTTGACCATCCCGCCGCCCTGCATAACATTAACTCGGCACCGGTTGAAATTTTTATTGATTATGCGGAAGCAAACCGGACGCTCCACCGGCTTCTTGTGGACGCGGTAAGTTTAGCGCAATCCGGCAAAATAGCGCCCGACCGGCATCCTGCTTTTTTATATGAAAAAAACGCCATGCTCTACGGGGAAATTCTCTATGCGCCGGATGCGGAAACTCAGGCGGCGGCGCGGGAGGCATGGCGTGACGCGCGCGCCGGTTACTTTGCCGCATGCGATTCTTTTTTTAGCGAAGAAACGGAAAACGCTATCAAGAATTCCTACGATACGCTCATTGAAAACGAACACTTAAACGAAACAGGAAACAACCGCCTGCGGGAAATGCGTGAGCGTGAATTGGAAAAATGGTACATTGCCCGCGATATTTACACGGCGCTGCTGCGCGCGCGCGCGGAACTCGGACAAAAATTAGACGGCGCGTTTTGTGTAATGGGACCGCAAAACACCGGCAATACCGGTCTAAGCGACGCGGAAACGAGTATAGTACTTGCCGGTGCCCTCAGCCGGCGCCAATCTATCCGGCCTGTTGATTTTAGTCGTATATGTTTGTGGACAGCGCCCGCTCTTTTTACCGCCGTCTTAGTCATAGCAAAATTGCCGGCCTTTTCATCGTTTATGTGGAGCGGTTTTTTTTCATTGTTTGCTTTAGCCCTAGCGGGAGGCGTTTTTATATGGAAGGGCTGGTGGTTTGACCCGCTTGTTCCGGCGCTCTCCATTGCGGCGGGAACCTTTATTTCCGCGTTTATGGCACTCGCTTCTATGGTTGATATGAGCCGGCGTTCGGCGCAGAGTTACCATGTATCGATTCCGAAAACGTACTTCAAAACGCTTCTTAGCCATGACATATCAAAGAATCAGCATGCTTTCGCCGCGCTTGCCGCGGTACGCCTCCCTGATTATCCTATAATTGAAAGTCAGGAAAGCGCCGATGCTTCAACAAAATTACTTTTTCAATTTACCGGAGAAGCGCGGGCATTATTTTTCAAAGCGGGCGCGGTACTGGCGGGCGCAGAAAACGGTACGCTGCTATTCGCGTTTGGTTCTCCTGTGGAACGGCAGTCAGCAAGGGGTAAAGGCGAAATGGTAAAACCGGTACGCCGCGCCGCGCTTTTTTTGCAGGAAATTGATTTTTCAAAAATAAAAACGGCGCCATGGAGCATCGGCCTTGATGCCGGCGAATGTGTTTTTTGCGCCGGCGCGGTATCCGGTTACACGGCGATAGGCCCCGCGGCGGCGCGCGCGCGCCTTTTGGCATCGTTGGCGGGACACTACAATACGCAGGTTCTGGTTTCTAAATCAGCCTCAGAGTATTTGGAAGACGCCCTTCTGCGCAGAGTAGAAACGGACGAAAATGGTTCGGAACTCTATTTTGAATTGAAAAGCGCCGTAACATAAGGAAATAAATATGGCAAAAAAGCATATTGATATTAGTTTGATATTGCTGGCGGCAATACTGGTGATTTTTGCCGGCGGTGTTGCCGCCGCGCTGTATGTCCTTAACCCGGACAGTCTCGAAAATGAAATTGCCGCCGACCGGCCTATCAATACCCTGTTTGTACTGGAGTATGAAAAAAAACCTTTGTGTACGTATGTGCTGCTCTATTATCCAGCCACAAAACGGAGCGCGGTATTTGATATCGCCGGCGAGACGGGTATACTTCTGCGCAAAATCAACCGCGTAGACCGCATTGATACTTCTTATAATCCCCGTACTATAAATCAATATGTACAAGAAATTGAACGCCTGCTTGATTTAGACATTAACTATGAAATTATATTTGAATTGCATAATCTCGGAAATATTGTTGATTTACTAGAAGGAGTAACAATTTTTATACCATCCCCTGTAGAACTTTACAACGGCAGCGATTCTGTCCTTTTTAATTCAGGATACACAACGCTGGATGGCAGCAAAACACGGCTGTATTTAACTTATACAAGCGAACAAGATGACACGGAAACTCAGCGCCTCCGCCAGGAGCGTTTTTTTTCCGGCTTTGTAAAACGGCTTGGCGAAAAAAATAATATATTAAAAAACAGATACACCGCCCCGCTTTTTTCCGGCTTTATAAAAACAAATATGAACACCCGCACCCGTTCAATCCTTTTTGACGAATGGGCAAAAATAGACACAAACCGCATCAGTATACAGGTAATTGGCGGGAATTACCGTGATGTTTCCGGCAAACGGCTGCTTATCCCGTACTTTGACGGTACGCTCATAAAAGACATAGTACGCCAAACACTAGGAGCGCTTACCCGTTCCGGAGCGGGGGCGGCGGAGCGCATTTTTACGGTAGAAGTACTGAACGGCACGGCAACAGCGGGACTCGCGGCGCGGACTGCTGAACTTATCCGCGGATTCGGGTATGATGTTATTGAAATAAGGAATGCCGACCGTCATGACTACGAAAAAACCGAAGTACACGACCGTTCCGGCATTCCCAACGAAGCGGAGATATTTGCAAGCGTAATTAACTGCGCTAACATTATTACAGAAAATTCATTTCAGGATGAAAATGAAATTCTGGAATTAACAGATTCCGTATACAAAGCGGATTTTACCCTTATTATAGGAAAGGATTTTAATGGACGTTATGCACAGTCACGATAACAGATATATAAACGAAACCGCGGCAAATGATGACAAAACGCTTGCGCTTGCATTGGCCGGTTTACTCAGCGAACACAAGGCCGCAGATGTCGCGGTGCTTGATTTTCGCGCTTTGTCTATGTGGACAGATTTTTTTGTTATAGGCACAGCAACAAGCGCCGCGCATCTGAACGGCCTGAACCGGCACATAAAAGAATTCGCGGCGCTTTACGGCCTCGCCGCGCGGCGGACAAACAGCCGGCTTAACACAGCGGATGCCGGCGGAGAGACCTTTGTATGGGATTTGACCGATATGGGGAGCATTGTCATTCATCTTATGTCTGCTGCTGCTCGTGAATTTTACGAACTTGAACGGCTCTGGAGCGGCGCGGAACGCCTGCTGTAATGAACGGCATAGATTACCGCGCCGGACTTTTGCGCCGCCGCCTGCTAAAACGGTATAAACATTTATCAAAATGGGCGCGCCGCGCCGACACGGAAGCATGGCGGCTTTATGACCGCGATATTCCCGAAGTGCCTCTCCGTATTGATATATACAAAGATCTGATATGCGCGGCGTATTATCCGTATGAACAGTCTGACAATGTATTTCCTTGTGAATATATACAAATTATTTCAGATACCACCAGTATATCTCCTCAAAATATATATTGCAAAATACACACGCGCAAACATCATAAAAAAGGCGAAGGCGCGCAGTATGAAAAATCATATACGCAGGAACGTTCTGTTGTTATCCGTGAAAATGGACTTCTTTTTCGCGTCAATCTAAACAAGTATCTTGATACCGGGCTTTTTTTGGATGCGCGGCTTGTACGGAAAACAGCTGCGCAAAATGCCGGCGGCAGGCGCGTGCTGAATCTTTTTGCATACACCGGAACTTTTTCCGTGTATGCGGCGCATGCCGGCGCGGCGCATACTTGTTCGGTTGATATATCAAATACGTATCTTGGTGCCGCAGCCGAAAATTTTGCGCTAAATACATTAAGCGTATCATGGAACGCGCCATTAGACAGAAACGGCAACATTCTTGTGCGCGCCGACTGCCGCCGGTTTATTGAAGATGCCCGCCAACTTGGTCAAAAATGGGACATTATTATCCTTGACCCGCCGGTTTTTTCAAATTCAAAAAAGATGGACGGCGTGTTTTACCTGAAACGCGATTATCAGGATATGCTGAACCGCTGCGCCGCGCTTCTTGCGGAAGGCGGTTCTATGTTTTTTTCGGCAAAAGGCGCTTCGATTGATTCGCTTGTAACGCCGCCGTTCCGCGCCGTCTGCATTACCGGGAAAGTCCGGGATGCGGATTTTATCAAAAGAAAAATCCCTCACTGGGGGCTGCTCTCCCTCGGCAGCCGCCCGTAATCGTTAACCGGCCGCGGTTCTCTCAGTATTTCCCTGTTTTCTATGACATTCGTCATAAAAAACAGGGAAAAATTTGGATTTTTTTCCTGTTTTTCTGATATTGAATTTTACCGCTCTATTGTAAAAGAGCATAACTTTTGAAAATCAAGGAGAGAAAAATGGTAGACAAAGTGAACGCTGGGAGGAAATTCGACAATGCCGTGAAATTGCCGCTTGATAAATTATACGCGCAGTTTTACAGCGGTGAAATCAGCAGGGATACATTTGAGGAAAATGTATTTAGTTACATTTTTACTCATTTAGGCAACTATCATTCACATTTCAAAAATAAAGAAGAATGTATGGATGTTATTTGCGCGCTCTATCCTAGATTATCAAATGCGATAGACCGGTATAGAATGACCGGGCATTCATTTGACGCATATATTGCTTCCACTATCAATTATGCCCTGCAAACGGAATACAACCGCATAAACAGGCATCAAGTTGTAGAAATTTCATGCTGGGAAGCACAAAAGCCTGAGATGGAAGAACGCGGGAACATTCTATCAACTGTTGAATATACAGAACAGTCGCCATGCAAGACTGTTTTCAATATTAAGAATGACGCGGACAAACGGCAAACGCTTATTATATTGTTGAAATCTTACTATTCAGTAAAAGAAGAACATATAGAAAACGTTGCAAAAACAACCGGCATTCATAGTGATTATATTTACGCGCTGATAGAAAAATTAAGTACTATGCGCGCCGGCAGCGAAAAACGTGTCCACCGGCTGATTGAGCGTATTCAGACGCAGTATTACCGGTATATTTCCTATGAAACACGCTTGAAAAACGCCAGCGAAGAGTTAAGATATTCCCAACTCTGGAAACGCCGCGAACGGGCGCGCGCTGTTTTGAGCAATATGCGCCGGCGCCTGCGCGAAATGAAAATAACGGCAACAAATCAACAAATTGCCGATTTGTTAGGAATTCCAAAGGGAACCGTCGATTCATGCATTAATAGCATGCACAAACGCATGAAAAAAATTGAACAGCAGCAGTCAACAACCCGCGCGGGTTAGGGAAGCCTTGCGTTTTAGGAAACCCTAGGGCAACGCTGATTAAATTGATTCTAATCAGCGTTGCCCATAAAGCCGCTGCTTTGCGGACAGGCGCTATTTGCCGGATGCTTCCAGCAGTTTGTACAGTTCTTTTGTTGGGATTGGGTTAAGGGATTTGACGTAGAGGATGGGCGGCGCTTCGTTTGGGAAAAATTCGTTGTAAACACGCCAGGGAAGTGATTGTTCGTGTGTGGGTTGTATATAGTGAGGGCTTTTGTATTCGGGAATGATAAGTGTTTCTTCTGCCAGTTTGATAATTAAATTTGATATTTGCAGCAGGCGTTCTTTGATGCCGGCGCACATTGATTTGAATTGCTCACGCGGCATATCTCTTTGATGCAGCGCTGCCTTGTTGTAAAAAAGCCTGACGCTGTTCGCGGACGGCGTAACAAGTACGAAACGCTTGTACTTGTCGAGCGTACCGTCAAAAGCGGCAAACCAGTCCCGTATACTTCGGGATACAGGTTTGTTTTCATGCAACGCGATGATGGCGTAGAGGATGTCTTGTTCAAAAGGAGATAGATTTTTTTGCATAAGCCGGGCTTATTGCTGAGGCAATCCAAAAAATGAATTTTATTGAAGTTTATCTTATTTAGAATATATCGTAAAAATTAACATTTCCGCGATTTCCACGCGCCGATAGTGTGGCGTTTATGGTCAAACTTAACACGTCAAGCCGAATCATAAATATCATTACAGAAAAATATCTTCCAGCCAGCCGTCAATGCTGTATTTGTAATATAGTTTTTCTGGAAGTTTTTTATAGGTATGTTCAAAAAAATCAATAT